>JAMJQV010000306.1 GCA_023554435.1 Gemmatimonadota bacterium
AGGTACTTCGGATTCGCCAGTCCGAGGAACTCGTGCGTGTCGATTCGCTCGCGTCGCGCGAACGAATCCTGGTAGCGGCGGCCCGCTTCGGTTTGCGGCCCGCCACGGACGACCAGGTAGTCCACCTTCCGGACGTCGGTCCCTGAGGGCGGGGAAGGACAAGGGCATGGCAACGAAAAAGTCTCGCAAGATCGCGAAGAAGACGCACGGCCGGCGGACTCAACTGTTCGCGGCCGGGCTGGCGGTACTTGCTACGGCGTTCGTCAGTCGAGCCGCCCAGCTCCAGATTGTGCAGGGCGGCAGGTGGCAGGAGCAGGTCCAGAGCCAGACGACCGAGACGGTCCCGTTGCCCGCGACCAGGGGAGCGATCTTCGATCGCAACGGCAAGGCCCTGGCCCTCTCGCGCCAGGAGTACCGGGCCTTCTTCGCGCCGGCCCAATCCGAGGACATCCGGCGCGACGTGCAGGCCATTGCGGCGATGCTCGACCTCTCCCGATCCCAGGTCCGTCGGCTCACGAGCCGGTCCACGGGCTGGATACCGATAGGGCAGGTCGGGATCGGCGAGCGTGACGCCCTGTCGCGTGGTGTGGGACCCGCCGTGGAGTTCGAGCCGGTTCTCACTCGCGTCTACCCCGAGGGCGATCTCGCACGGGCACTTCTCGGCGGTGTGACTACGGAGGGTCATGGCCGGTCCGGACTCGAGCTCGTCCTGGACACGCTGTTGAGTGGCACCGCAGGCGAGCTCCTCGGGAGACGCGATGCGCGCGGCGAGTTGTACCCCATTCTCACGAGTCCGGAGAAGCCCGCGCGACCTGGCAGGGACGTCTACCTGACGATCGACGCGGATCTGCAAGCGATCGCCGAGGCGGCGTTGGAGACGGCGCTGGAGCAGACGGGGTCCTCGGGGGGCGATGTCCTCATGGCCGACCCCAGGACCGGTGAACTCCTGGCCGTAGCCTCTCGTCGCGAGGGCATCTCGGGCACGGTCCCGGCCTTTACATCTCCCTATGAGCCGGGCTCCACCGTCAAGCCGTTTCTCCTCGCCACCCTGCTCGAGGAGGACCTGGCACGACTCGACGAGACGGTGTACGCCGAGAACGGCGAATACCGGACCGCGCATCGCGTGATCACCGACGTACATCCGCATGACACGATCACGGTGGCCGAGGTGATCCAGTATTCGAGCAATATCGGGGCGGCGAAGCTCTCGCAGCGCATCGAGCCGGGGGTGCAGTATCGCTATCTGCGGGACTTCGGATTCGGGACCCCGACGGGAATCGATCTTCCCGGCGAGTCTTCGGGACTCCTGCGCCGACCGGATCGGTGGTCGGCCCTCAGCCCGGCGTCACTGGCCATCGGCTACGAGATGCTTACGACATCTCTCCAGCTGGTCATGGCGTACGGAGCTCTCGCCAACGGCGGCACTCTGCTCGAGCCGGCCCTGGTTCGGAAGGTCGATGCGGGAGATGGAGCCGGTTGGCGCTTCGAGAAGCGGCCGATTCGACAGGTCATCGCTGATGGCACGGCAGCGCGGGTGTCGAGCGTTCTGGATGCCACGGTAGGCGAGGACGGGACGGGAAGCGAGGCCTCTCTAGCCACCCTGGAGATCGCCGGCAAGACAGGCACCGCCCGGATCGCCTCTGGCGGAGGGTACGGTGATCGACGCTACGCCGCCTCATTCGTCGGATACACGCCCGTGGACGATCCCCAACTGGTGATCATGGCGAAGCTCGAGGATCCGCAGGGAGCCGTGTACGGCGGTCTGACGGCGGCGCCGGTTTCCCGTGCCGTCGTGCAGGCCATTCTGGCCACTCGCGGTCGGGGACTGATCGAGACGGGGGCAGGCGCCCACAGCAGGGCCCGCCTCGAGTGGAATGAGGGCGAAGCGACGCCATCGCCCTTCCAGTTTGCCGCCGCCCGGGATCTTCCCCAATCGGCTGCAACGGAGCGGAACCAGGTACTGCCAGACATGAAGGGACTCGAAACGAGGGTTGCCGCTGCCCGCCTCCACGAGCTGGGCCTGCGGGTCGAGCTGCAGGGGTCCGGCCGTGTGACCCGGCAGGAGCCGGCGGCAGGTACGCGTGTCGTTCGCGGCGCGACAATCCTCCTTCGCTGACGTGTACGGAGCACCCTCGGCGAGTGTCGCCGAACGCAGTGGCAACAGGAACGCGGAAACGAAACCGGGTGTGATACAGAGACAGGAGCTCGAAAGCAGACTGCAGGCACGCGGGCTGGCCCCGCGGTGGGAGGGAAGCCCGCCGCCCGGTTTCGCGGGCGTTGTCACGGACTCCCGGGAGGTGCAGCCCGGAGTCCTTTTCTGCGCACTGCGCGGCACGGAGTTCGACGGACACCAGTTCGTCGCACGGGCCGCGGCCGCGGGGGCGGCCGCGGCCCTTGTCGAAGAGATTCAGGTAGACGCGGGCGTTGCCCAGCTGGTTGTATCCGATTCGCGTGCCGCGACGGCGCACGCGGCCTCGCTCCTGCACGGTGACCCGGCGGCCGGACTGGCGCTTGTCGGTGTGACGGGAACGAACGGGAAGACGACAACCTCCCTGATCACCCGCCACATCCTGGCCGGCGAGGCTCCGTCGGCTGCGGTCGGCACTCTCGGGTGGTTCGACTCGGCCGGTACGCGACACTCGGGACGGCTCACCACGCCGGACCCGCTCGATCTCATGGCGACGCTACGGGAACTCGCTGACCATGGCACCCGGTTCGTCACCATGGAAGTCTCCTCGCACGCGCTCGATCAGCGACGCGTGGCGGGGCTGAACTTCGACGCGGCCGCCTTCACCAATCTCACGCACGAGCACCTGGACTATCACCCGGATCTGGGGTCATACCGGGCCGCCAAGCTCCGCCTGGCCGAACAGGTGAGGCCCGGGGGCATGTGCGCCGTGAACGCCGACGACCCGGCCTGGGCGGGAGAGGACTTCGCCGGCCGTCGAGTCGTGCGATACGGACTCGGGGCTTCGGCGGACGTCCGTGCGCAACAAGTGCGGCACACGGCGGAGGGCAGCGAATGGCACCTGGAAACGCCAGGGGGGAGCTGGCCCGTCCGCCTGCCGCTCCTGGGCGAGTTCAACGTCCACAACGCCCTGGCTGCCGCGGCCGTGGGCCTCGAGTTGGGCATGGACGGGGGACAGGTGGCCGACCGGCTGTCCACGGCCCCGCAGGTCCCCGGCCGCATGGAAGTGTTGGCGAAGAGCCCAACGCTCGTCCTCCGCGACTACATGCACACACCCGATGCCTACACACGGGTTCTCGAAACCCTGGCCGGGTTGACCGAGGGGAACCTGTATATCGTGTTCGGATGCGGAGGCGACAGGGACCGGGCCAAGCGCCCCGTCATGGGACAGATCGCCGCCCACCACACGACGCTCGCGGTCATCACCACCGACAATCCGAGGACCGAGGATCCGACCGACATCTGCGCCGACGTCGTGAGCGGTATGCCGGCGGGATCCTACCGGGTGATCCTCGATCGAGAGGAGGCGATCGACTTCACGCTTCGTGAGGCCGGGTCCGGTGATGTCGTAGTGCTGGCCGGGAAAGGACACGAGACGTACCAGGATATAGCCGGTCAGCGCATTCCCTTCGACGAGGCGGCGATCGTGCGAGCCCGTACGATGGGAGAGCCAGCTTGATGGCTGCCCGGTTTACGGCCTCGGAGGTGTGTCAGGTCCTCGGCCTGCCAGCGGGCGAACGGGGCCGTGACTTCTCGTCGATATCGACCGATACACGCGATCTTCAGCCTGGCGCCCTCTTCGTCGCCCTTCGCGGCGACCGTTTCGACGGAGCCGAGTTCATCGACCTGGCCGAGCGCCTTGGAGCGGCGGGGGCGGTGGTGTCAGCGGGTTCGGATCACGCGGAGGTCGGCTTCCCGGTGTTCACCGTTCCCGATACCACTGCCGCGCTCGGTGACCTGGCCCGCCACCACAGGCGACGGTGCGGTGCGCGCGTGGTGGGGGTGACCGGCTCATCGGGCAAGACTACGGTCAAGGAGATGCTGGCTCACGCGGTGGGGTCGGAGAGGCGGGTCCATGCTACCCGGGGCAACCTCAACAACCAGGTGGGACTCCCCCTGTCCATCCTGGCTGCCGAACAGGACGCTGACGTGTGGGTGCTCGAACTGGGAACGAGCGAGCCCGGCGAGATCGAGCGCCTGACGTCGATAGCCGAGCCCGACGATGCGGTGATCACCACCGTGGGACCGGCACACCTGGAGGGCCTGGGTGACGTCGCGGGGGTCCTGGAGGAAAAGCTGGACCTGTTTCGAGGCGCTTCGGATTCCGGTTGCGCCGTGGTGGGCGAACTGCCCGAGGAGCTTCCGAAGCGGGCCCGCGAGGTGCGAGGCGATGTCGTCACGGCCGGCCTTGGATCCGGCAGTGACTTCCGTCCGTCGGAGTGGTCGGTCAGCCCCGAGCAGGCCTGTTTCACGCTCGCCGGTGTGGACTACTCGGTACCCGTGGGCGGCGAGCACCACCTGCGAGATGCGCTTATCGCGGCTGCTGCAGCCACGGGTCTCGGCGTGAGTCCGGCGGGGGTGGCCAGGGGACTGGCCGAGTACCGCCCCGTCGGCCTTCGTGGGGCGCTGATCCAGGTGGACCACCTCACCGTGGTGGCCGATTGCTACAACGCGAACCCCGAGTCGTTTGCGGCCGCGATCCGCTATTGCTCGGACGCATTCCCCGGGCGGCGGCTGGCTGCCGTGGTCGGGAGCATGCTCGAGCTTGGAGAGGCCGAGTCGGCGGCGCACGCGGAGGTTGCGGCGGACCTGGTTCGCGCCGGCTTCACGTTCGTCCTGGCGCTCGGGGCCTTCCAGCCGGCCTTTCGGACCCTGTCCCTTCCCAGGGGTGTGCGAGTGCTGAACCCCGCGACCGTACAGGATGCCGCCGACGATCTGGCCGGGGAGCTGAAGGGTGATGAGGTGCTGCTCGTGAAGGCCTCCCGCGGGATGAGGCTCGAGGGAGTGATCGACTCGCTGACCGGGGGGGATGCCTGATGCTCTACGAGCTCCTTTTCCCGTTGGCCGACCGGCACATCATCTTCAACGTGTTTCAGTACATCTCGTTTCGCGCGGCCGGAGCGATGGTCACGGCGCTCCTGGTGTCGTTCGTCGTGGGACCCGTGGTGATCCGGCGTCTCGAGAGGGGACGAGTAGGGCAGATCATCCGCGTCGAAGGTCCGAAGTCGCACCGCAAGAAGGCCGGAACGCCCACGATGGGTGGCGTGATCATGCTGATCGCCATCGTCATTTCGACCCTGCTGTGGGCGAGGGTCGCCGATCCCTACGTCACCATCGCGCTGGTCATGACCCTTCTGATGGGTGCGATCGGCTTCTGGGATGACTACCTGAAGGTCGTGCGCCACGAGTCTCGCGGTCTGATCGCGCGCCAGAAGTTCTTCTGGCAGATGGTCGCCGGCCTGGCTCTCGGTCTGTTGCTGCTCTTCCAGCCGCTCTCTCCCGACGATGTGACGCACCGGCTGGTTCCATTCCTGAAGACCGTGCACCTGGCCTTCATCCCGTTCGTGTTCCCGGTGTTCGTGGCTCTCGTGCTCGCGGGAAGCGCAAACGCGGTGAACCTCGCGGACGGACTGGATGGTCTGGCTGCCGGAATGAGTGCCATCGCCGCCCTGGCCTTTGCCGTATTCGCCTACGTCATGGGTCGTGTCGACACCTCGTTCTATCTCGGCCTCCCGTATCTGCCGGGAGCCGGAGAACTCACCGTGTTCACTGTCGCAGTCGCCGGATCGGCCATCGGGTTCCTTTGGTTCAACGCACCCCCGGCCATGGTCTTCATGGGCGACACCGGATCTCTGGCCCTGGGTGGGGCGATCGGGACCGTGGCCGTGCTCCTCAAGTCTGAGCTTCTGCTGTTCATCGTCGGCGGGATGTTCGTTCTGGAGGTGCTGTCGGTGATGATCCAGACGTCCGTCTTCCGGTACACTCGGGTCCGGACCGGTACCGGCCGACGGGTGTTCCGGATGGCACCGTTACACCACCATTTCGAGCAACTGGGTTGGCCCGAGACGCGGGTCGTGATCCGCTTCTACATTATCGCGATCATCTTCGCTCTCACGGGTCTGGCGACCATGAAGGTGCGGTGACGATGAGACCTGGGGGAGCTCGGGTGCCCGCCTTCCCGGCCGGGTCAGTAGTGGCCGTCCTCGGCCTCGGCGTGTCTGGAGAAGCGGCGGCCCGTCTGGCAGCAGCGAACGGCGGCATCGTCTATGCCAGTGACGTTTCTGCGGGGCCGGTACCGACCGCGGCCGCAGAGCGGCTGGCGTCCGAGGGGATCGACGCGGAAGCCGGCGGACACGACATGCAGCGCGTCCTGTCAGCGGACCTGGTCGTCGTGAGTCCCGGCATCGGGCCGACCTCCGAGGTCAGGCGTCGGGTGAGCGAGGCAGGCATCCGCACGATCGCGGAGGTCGAACTCGGCTGGCGAGACCTCGAGAGCCGGGTGATCGCGATCACCGGCACGAACGGCAAGACGACGACGACCGGTCTTGCCGCGCATGTGCTGGAGGCCGGCGGGCTCAAGGCGATCGCGGCAGGGAATATCGGGCTCGCCCTGTCAGAGATCGCCGTGCAGAGCCCCCAGCCGGACTGGGTGGCGCTGGAGCTGTCCAGTTTTCAGCTGGCGGACCAGGAGACGATAGCCCCCGACGTCGGGGTACTGCTCAACCTGTCTCCCGACCACCTGGACCGGTATCGGGACGTCGAGAGCTACTACGCCGACAAGCGGCGCCTCTTCGATTCGGCGTCCGACGCTTCAAAGTGGGTCCTGAACGCCGACGATCCCGCCTGTACCGATCTTGCGAGCGGAGTAGCCGGAGACCGGTTTCACTTCTCGCTGCGCGGACCGGTGGAGCGGGGGGCGTGGGCAGGACCCGACGGAGTCCTGAGGTGCCGGCTCGACGCCGAGGTGGAGTGGATGCCCGCCTCCGACCTTCGCCTGCTCGGGCCTCACAACGTGGCCAACGCCCTCGCGGCCGGCCTCGCGTGTGCCGTGGCGGGTGTAGCGCCCGAAGCGATCGCCGCCGGACTCCGTTCATTCGAGGCTCTGCCGCACCGCCTGCAGCCAATCGGCGAGAGGGACGGTGTGCTCTGGGTGAACGACTCCAAGGCCACGAACGTCTCCGCCACCGCGGTGGGTCTCAGGTCGTTCGATCGGCCCGTGGTCCTCATTCTCGGCGGAAGGCACAAGGGCGAGCCTTACTCGAGTCTCTCGGCCGCCCTGCGACACAGGGCTCGCGCCGTCGTGGCATACGGCGAAGCCGCTCCGCGCATCGTTTCCGATCTGCGGGGTAGCGTGGATTCCCTGTCGGTGGAGAGCGGGATCGACGCAGTAGTGGGGGCCGCCGCCGAACTCGCCCGACCCGGCGATGTGGTGCTCCTTTCACCGGCCTGCAGCAGCTACGACATGTTCCCGAACTACCGGGAGCGCGGACGCGCGTTCGAAACCGCGTTTCGGGCGCTGCCGGTGGCGGGAGGCGTCTCGTGAGCGCTTCCACCCTCCTGCGCGCGTTGCCGATGAGGCCGGCGAGTTCCCGTGCCTCCGTGGCTGGGCGCGCCTTGCTGGCGGTGACGCTGTCGCTGGTCGCGTTCGGACTGCTTTCGGTGTACAGCGCCAGCTCGTACGTGGCCCAGGTACAGGGATTGGAGGACAGCCACTACCTGTTCCAGCAGGTGAGTCGCGCCGGTGTCGGGCTCGTGATACTGGCCGTGGCCAGCGTCGTGAACTACCGGCTCTACCAGAGACTCGCGTGGCCTCTCCTGGGGCTCACGGTGCTCCTGCTGATTCCGATGATCCTTCCGGGCACGGAGGCGATTGCTCCGCGCATCAACGGCGCCCGGCGCTGGCTCGACATCGGGGTCACGGTGCAACCATCGGAACTGGCCAAGATCACCGTTGTCCTGTGGACAGCCGCGGTGGCGGTCAAGAAGCAGGACCGCCTGCAGAGCTTCCGATACGGACTTCTCCCCTTCCTCCTGGTGGTCGGCCTGGTGTGCCTCCTGGTGCTCCTGGAGCCTCACTTCTCGGCCACGGTGATGATCGCGGCCGTCGCAGCGACCGTTCTGTTCGCGGCGGGAGCCCGGTTTGGTCACTTCGCGATGTTGGGCGCCGCGGCCCTGCCGGTGCTGTGGATGCAGGTCGCGGGAAGCGGCTACCGGATGGCCCGGGTCACGGCCTTCATGAACCCTGACTCGACGGCGGCCGCCGGTGGCTATCAGCTGAAGCAGTCCCTGATGGCGGTTGGATCAGGCGGGTTGTTCGGCGTCGGCTTCGGGCGTAGCAGTCTCAAGATGTCGTACCTGCCGGAGCCCCAGAACGACTTCATCTTCTCGATCATCGCCGAGGAGTGGGGGTTCGTCGGAGCGGCCGCGGTGATCCTGCTGTTCCTCGTGTGGGCCCTCCTCGGCCTGCGAGTCGCCCGCGCGGCCCCGGACCTGTACGGGCGCCTGGTGGCCGTGGGAATCACGGCCCTCGTCGCTTTCGCCGCGTTCGGTCACATCGGCGTGGCGCTCGGACTTCTGCCCACCACGGGGATCAACCTTCCGTTCATATCGGCGGGCGGAACGAACCTGATTCTGATGCTCGGCATGACGGGAATCCTCCTCAACGTCTCGAAAGGAGGGAGAGCCTGAACCGTGGCATACCGAATCCTCCTTTCGGGAGGCGGGACGGGTGGGCACCTGGTTCCGGCCCTGAATCTGGCCGCGGCCCTGAGACGGGCGGCCCCGGACGTCCAGGTGGTCCTGGTCGGAGCGCGTCGCGGGATCGAGGCGGACGTGCTGCCGGACTCGGGTTGGCCCTATCGACTGCTGCCGCTCGAGCCTCTGTATCGCTCGAGACCGCTGCGCAACTGGCGCTTGCTGACCAGCGCTCCTGCCGTGTTGGGTGGGCTGAGCAGGGTTTTCTCGGAGCTCCGGCCGCAACTGGTCGTGGGCACGGGTGGGTATGCATCCGGACCCGCGGTCGCGTGGGGTGTAGCTCGAGGAGTGACGACCGCGATCCAGGAGCAGAACGCGATGCCGGGCCTGGTGACGCGGGCGCTCGCGCCCCGGGTAGACCAGATACACCTCGGCTACCCGGAGGCCCGCGCCCGAATTCGGCCAGGGGCAGGCACCGAGGTCTTCGAGCTGGGCAACCCGGTAGCGGTGGGCCCCGTCACGCAAACGTTCGACTGGCCCGAAGGACGCGTAGTCCTGGCCTTTGGCGGCAGCCAGGGCGCCCGTGCGGTCAACGAACTGCTGCTCGAAGGCCTGGCCCGGATCTCGGAGTGGCCCGCGGACGTTACGCTTGTGTGGGTCGCAGGACCGGCGAATCAGGATTCGGTCGCGGCGCGTGTTCGCGAGGCACCCGGACCCGTGAGGATTCGCGTCGTCCCCTTCATTCCCGAACTCGGTGGGCAGTTGGATCGCGTGTCATTGGCCGTGTGTCGGTCGGGCGCGATGACCTGCGCCGAGCTTTCGGCGGCCGGTGTGCCGGCCATCCTCGTACCGCTCCCGTCTTCGGCGGGCGATCACCAACGGTTCAACGCAGTGGCCATGGTATCGGCGGGGGCCGCCCTGATGCGGGAGGAGAACTCCGTGACCGGCGCTGAACTGTGGAGCGATGTGCTCGCCCTCCTGGACGATGCCAGCCGCCTCTCGCAGATGGCCTCGGCCAGCCGCGAGAGAGGCCGCCCGGACGCGGCAGACAGGATCGCGACCGAACTCATCGGCCTGGCCGCACGCACGGGGGAGAGAGCCGATGTTTGAGCGCCGACCTCCCGACCGGAGTCACCTGCCCGCGGCCGGGGCGTCGGTCTATCTCCTCGGGATTGCGGGTGCCGGAATGACGGGTCTGGCCCGGATACTGGCCGCCGAGGGCTACGGCGTGGTGGGCTCCGATCTGCTGGTTACGCCGGAGACTCGCCGCCTGGAGGCACACGGAATCCGCTTCGTGGACTCGGACGACATGGTCGCTCCGGCGGGGGTCGAGCTCGTGGTGCACACGTCGGCCGCGCCAGACGATCACCCCGTTCTCCAGGCCGCGCGCAACGCCAACGTACCCGTCCTCAAGCGTGCCCGGGCCATGGGGGCGCTCCTGAACGACCGGAGACTGGTCGCGATCGCAGGAACCCACGGAAAGACGACCGTCACCGCGATGACCGCACGGGTGGCCGAGGCAGGCGGATTGGACCCCCTCGTGCTGGTCGGCGGGCGAGTTCAGGAGTGGGACGGCAACGCCCGTATCGGCAGCGGAGTGGCGATCGCGGAGGCCGACGAGTACGACCGCTCATTTCTCGAGTTGAGTCCCAGCCTCGCGGTGATCACATCCGTGGAGCCCGAGCACCTCGAGTGCTACGAGGGCCCCGAGCACCTCCGGTCCTCGTTCCGCGAGTTCGCCGGTCGGGCCGCCGACAGGGACGGAATACTCGCTTGCGCGGAAGGCCCGGGAGTCGATTCGGTCGTCGAGGGACTCCGGTCGGTCGCCACCTACGGACTCGATCCGGCGGCGGACTTCAGAGTCGCGATCATGAACCGCAGCGAAACGGTGCAAACCTGCCGTCTCGAGACGGGCGACGAATCGTTCGCATTCGACCTCGGCGCGCCGGGAGATCACAACGCACAGAACGCCGGAGCGGCGCTGGCCGTGGGGCTCCGCCTCGGAGTCGACACCCAGAGCCTCCGCGAGGCGCTGGCTGGATTCTCGGGGGTCGACCGGAGACTGCAGCGCCTTGGCGACCGCGGCGGGCGTGTGATCCTCGATGACTACGCCCACCATCCGACGGAAGTCCACGTCTCGGTCGCCGCGGTCCGCGACGCATGGCCGGGCCGCCGGCTGGCGGTCGTGTTCCAGCCGCATCTCTACAGTCGGACGCAGCAGATGGCCGCCGAGTTCGCCGAGGCCCTCACGGCCGCGGATGAGGCCCTGGTGCTTCCGATCTATCCTGCACGCGAGGCGCCCATACCGGGGGTGACCGCCCGATTGGTCACCGACGCCTCGAGCGGATTCGCCGATACGGTGACGGCGGACGAAATCCCCGGCTGGGTGGACGGGCTGCCGACCGACTCGGTGGTGCTGTTCATGGGAGCCGGCGACATCACCCTGCTGGCTCACCGGGTGGCGGAAGGGAAGGGGGAGAACGGTGTGGGACTCTGAGGTGCCCATGGCGTCCCTGACGCGGTACCGCATCGGAGGACCGGCCGGGCGATACGGCCGATTCGGCAGCCATGCCGACCTCGCGGCTGGGCTGGAATCGCTCGAGGGTGCCGCGTACCGCGTCCTGGGCTGGGGCGCCAACGTTCTCGTGTCCGATCGAGGCGTCCCGGAGCCGGTCATCTCGCTGTCAGGAGAATTCGACTGCGTGGAGATGGCCGCGGACACGGTCGATGCCGGTGGCGCAGCCGGC
Source organism: Gemmatimonadota bacterium (assembly GCA_023554435.1). GTDB lineage: Bacteria > Gemmatimonadota > Gemmatimonadetes > Palauibacterales > Palauibacteraceae > Benthicola. Next base: position 11,410 of record JAMJQV010000306.1, read on the forward strand.
CTGCCCACGCTCGTCGGCGACGCGCGCCGTGAAGGCAGGGCGGGGTGGGAGTTTCTCGAGGCGGTGCCGGGTACCGTCGGCGGTGGCCTCCGGATGAACGCGGGCTCGGCCGAAACCGGACTATGGGACCGGGTGGTGTGGGCGGAGGCGCTGACCCCCGCGGGAGATCTCGTCCGGGTGCAGGCGGAGGAGGCGGGGCCCGCCTACAGGTCGGTTCAGCTGCCGGAGGAGTGGGTGTTCACCGGGGCACGCCTCGCGGCTCCCCCCGGCGATCCGGCGGCCGTGAACGAGGTCCACGCCGAGCGACGTCGCCTCAAGGTCGAGACGCAGGTCTACGAACTGCCATCGTGCGGATCGATATGGAAGAACCCCGGCGGATCGCACGGGTCGGCATGGGCAGTCGTGGATCGGGTCGGAATGCGCGGAGCCGTCCGCGGTGGAGCCCAGATCACAGAGAGACACGCCAACTTCATCGCGAACCTGGGAGATGCGACCGCAGCGGACGTCGTCTGGCTGATGGCGGAGACCCGGCGTCGCGTGCACGAAGCTGAGGGCATCTGGTTGGAGCCCGAGATCCGCCTCTGGGGGTTCGAGCCCGAGGAGCTGGTATCCGTGGGAGCCGCCTCGTGAGCCGGCAGACGCGCCGTCGCCTGGCCCTGGCGGGAGCCGCCGCCGTCCTGGGAATCGGGAGTCCGCTGTGGGGTCCGGCCCTGCTGAGGACCGTGCCGGCGTTCAACGTGGCGGGGATCGACGTGACGGGGGCGCGCTACGTGCCGGTCGACGACGCGCGGACCCTGGCCGGGATCCTCCCCGACGCATCGGCGTGGGACGATCACTCCGAGGCCGAAACACGTCTCGAGGCCCATCCTCTGGTCGAGGAGGCACGCGTTGTCCGACAGGGCTTCAACCGTCTGTCGATCGAGCTTCGCGAGGTCCGCCCCGTGGCCCTGGTGTCGGCCCCCGCGCTGGAGCCGGTCGATGGCAAAGGGATGGTGCTTCCGTTGGACCCGGCGGCTCACGCACTGGACCTTCCGATCCTCCTGCAGGCCACAGTGGAGGCTGGCCGGGTTGCGGATGAGGACTCCCGGCGTGTGCTCGCCGTGATGGATCGTCTCGACCGCTTGAGCCCGGAGTTCGTCCGCCGTGTTTCGGAGATCCACCGCTCGAGCGGGGACGCGATCGAATTCTTGCTCCTCGAGGGGAGCCATGCCGAGAAGGTCATCCTTCCGCTCGACGACGCGGAAGTGGCTTTTCTGCGGGCCGAAGACGCGATCGGCGAATGCGCGGATCGTGGCCGGGTGGTCACGGTCGACGCCCGCTTCCGCGGCCAGGTCGTCGTCGAAATCGAGGAGAGCGCGTGATCGGCCGCGCGCGGTGCCTGGCAGGCCTCGATATCGGCTCCACGGCCACGACGGCGGTCCTGGTCGAGGCCGGACCGGGATGGGAGTCGGACTCGGGTCAGGTCCGGGTGCTGGGCGTTGGCGTCGCGCACACCGAGGGAGTGCGCAACCGGAACGTCACGCACATCGAGGCCGCCACGGAATCAGTCCGGGAGGCGCTGCGGGACGCGGAGGACATGGCGGGTGTCGAGGCTGGAGTCGTATACGCGGGCGTGGCGGGTGATCACATCGACGTCGGATCTTCGTCCGGGGTGGTGGCCGTGACCGGAGACGAGGTCGAGCAGAAAGACCTGGACCGGGTGCACGACGTGGCCCGCGCCATCGTCATCCCTCCCGATCGCGAGCTCCTGCACGCGATTCCCCAGGACTACGTGGTCGACGGCCAGGCGGGAATCCAGGATCCGCGCGGGATGGAGGCCACGCGGCTCGAGTCCGAGGTCTGCGTGGTCACGGCTGGCTCACCCGCTTGCCAGAACATCCGCAAGGCGATTGATCGAGCCGGCTATCGGACCGAGGAACTGGTGTTCTCGCCGTTGGCTACGAGCCTTGCCGTGCTCTCGGACGATCAGCGGCAGGCCGGGGTCGTGCTTCTCGAAATCGGAGGCATGGCCACGGAGATGATGGTGTATCGCGACGCTCGGCTGCACCTGGTGGCCACGCTGCCGTGGGGCGGGATGACCGTCACGAACGACATCGTCAAAGGGCTCGGGATCCCCCTGGCGGATGCCGAGGACCTCAAGCGAAGCCGTGGAAGCGCGAGTACCCGGGCGGTCGAACCCGAAGAGAAGCTCGAGATTGCCGGGCCGACGGCCGGGCGTACCCGAGAAGTATCGCGCGAGTTGCTCGCGCACATCATCGAGCAGCGCCTCGACGAGATGTTCGGCCTCGTCTACGAGGCACTGGAAGAGAAGCAGCTCCTCAGCGCCTTGCCCGGCGGTGTGGTGCTGACGGGTGGCGGGGCGAGTCTGGAGGGAATCGTCGACCTGGCCCAGACGGTATTCAACATGCCGGTAGCCCTGGGTCAGCCCGGCGCCGGCCTGGAAGGGGTCGTGGAAGTGATCCGTGACCCGCGTCTGTCCACGGCGGTGGGACTGGCAATGTACGGGCAGATCAGAACCCGGGAGTCGGGCGGCGGCCTGGCGTCGCGGAGTTTCAGTCGATTGACCGACTGGTTGCGCGACTTCTTCTGAGCCGCGCGCGAGTCGGAGTCGGATTAGAGATCGGAGCAACGATGGACACTCAAACGAGTCGGGAGGGACAGATGGTATTCGAGTTCGAGCGTGAGACGACGCGGAACGCCCGCATGAAAGTCGTCGGCGTGGGTGGGGCTGGAGGCAACGCGGTGAACCGCATGATCGACGAGAACCTCGACGGTGTCGAGTTCGTGGCGATCAACACGGACGCCCAGGCGCTCAGCAATTGCTCGGCGCACCTCAGTCTGCAGGTCGGGCGCAAGCTCACGCGCGGTCTCGGGGCCGGCGCACGCCCCGAGGTCGGTCGGCAGGCTATCGCGGAGAATGAGGAAGAGGTTCGTCGTGCGCTCGAGGGCGCGGACCTGGTGTTCGTCACCGCCGGCATGGGAGGCGGGACCGGGACGGGCGCAGCCCCGCGGGTCGGCCAGATCGCCAGCGAAATGGGTGCTCTCGTGATTGCCATCGTCACGCGGCCGTTCAACTTCGAGGGCAAGAAACGGATGCGGCATGCCGAGATGGGTCTGCGCGACCTGCGGCGCTCGGTCGACACGATGATCGTGGTCCCCAACGAGAAGCTCCTCTCCGTGGTGGGGAAGGGCACCACGTTCCGGGCGGCCCTCAAGAAGGCGGACGAAGTTCTCCTGCATGCCACGCAGGGGATCTCTGACCTGATCAGCGTTACGGGTGAAGTGAATGTGGACTTCGCGGACGTCCGTACGGTGATGTCCAATCGGGGCGCGGCGCTGATGGGGACCGGGGAGGCGACCGGCGAGGACCGCGCCGTTGATGCCGCTCAGCAGGCGATTTGCTCACCCCTGCTCGACAGCGTATCGATTAACGGCGCGACAGGCGTTCTCGTGAATATCTCGGGCGGCATGGATCTGGCGATAGACGAGGTAACCACGGTTAACTCGATCGTGCAGGAAGCGGCGGGCGATGAGGCCGAGATGATCTTCGGGGCGGTGCATGACCCGAACCTCGACGGCAAGCTGCGGGTAACGGTAATCGCGACGGGCTTCGGCGAGCACGTCGAAGACGAGCCGGCGCCGTCGCTCAAGGTCGTACCGGTCGAGAGCGAGCCGGTCGTGAGGCCGCGGCTGGTATCGGTGATCGGCGGTGGATCGCCCCCCGTGTCGAGGACGTTGCCCGAGATCGGGAGCGCCTTCACGGGACGGTCGCAGGTCGAGGACCTGGAGATCCCGACGTTCATCCGTCGACAGATGGACTGACCGTGAGGGGACCCATCAGTGAAAGGAAGTGAGCCGTTGGCTATCACCGACACGAGACCAGGACCGGATGGTCGGAAGCGAGGCCCCCGTGCGCCGTGGGTCGCGCTGCCGATGCAGGTGGTACCGGTCGTGGCCGTATCGGCTCTTCTTCTCGGAGGGCTCGGACTGTGGTCAATGCTCCGATCTCGAACCGCGCCCGCAGAAGAGAATGTTCGCACGGTGTTCGTGCCCGCTCCACCACCTCCCGCGAGCGTGTACGACACCCTGCGGACTGGAGAGACGCTGGCTGAGGTCCTGGATGTTCACGGATTCTCTCCCCAGGATATCCACGAGCTGATCGAAGTCGTGAGGGAATACAAGAGTCCGCGCTCGTTTCGCCCGGGGGTCGTCGTTCGACTAACGGGTCCACCGGGCGGACAGGCGGAACAAGTCCTCCTTCAGTTGAACGAGGACTCGCTGCTGGCACTCGAAGTGCAAACCGGGGGTTGGGCCAGTGATGTGGTCACCGTGCCGATCCAGGTGGACACGCTTCTGCTCGGTGGCCTGATCGAATCGAGTCTGTGGTACGCCGAGTTGACCGGCGAGGTCGAGCGTCTCGGCGAAGGCGAGTTCCAGGAGTACGTATACGATCTGGCCGATGTATTCGCGTGGAAGGTCGACTTCACCCGGGACATACGGCGAGGCGATGCCTTCCGCGTGGCCATCGAACGGGAGTTGCGGCCCGATGGAACGGTCCGCACCCGCCGGTTTCTCGCGATCGAACTCCGCAATCGCGGACGCGTGCTGTCGGCGATTCCCTACACCCGCCCCGGCGGTCGGCGCGATTACTTCGACGTGGAAGGCGAGGCGCTGCGAGGCGTGTTCCTGCGTTACCCGGTTCCCTATCGCATTACGAGCGGGTTCTCGAACCGCCGTTACCACCCGGTACTCAAGCAGTACCGGGCTCACCGGGGCACGGATTATGGCGCGCCGCATGGCACTTCGGTAAAGGCCACGGCGTCCGGGACGGTGACCCGGGCGGGCACGTGGGGCAACTACGGACGGATGGTGGCGATCCGGCACACGCACGGTATCGAGACCCGATATGCCCACCTCAGTTCGATTGCCGCGGGCATTAGGGCTGGCGCCCGGGTGGACCAGGGCCAGGTGATTGGGCGTGTCGGCTCGACCGGTCTGGCGACGGGACCTCACCTCCACTACGAGTTCCTTCAGAACGGCGCCCACCGGAACGTCTCGACCATGAATCTGCCCTCGGCTCCCGCTCTCGAGGATCAGTACATGTCGGAGTTCCTGGTGAGTCGTGACGCCGCGCTCGACGTACTGTCGGGGGTGGCTCTTCCGGCGGCGGCATCCGATTTCGTCGGACCGGCGGTCGCCGACTGACCTGGATCCGTCCCTGATGCCCGGGTTGGCTGTTGCAGCGGCCGCCGCGCTTGCGGTCGCCGTTGCGGTCTGGTGGTACGGTCGGCGCGAGGAAAAGGTGCCGGGACGCGGTCCTGCCGCCGTCCTGCGGGGCGCCGCCGTGTTCCTGTTCCTGTCGGCGCCGTGGCTGCCTCCGCTCCGTGGCGCGAGCGATCCGATCCCTCCCGTGGCCGTTCTCGTCGACCACTCCCTGAGCATGCGCTATCCGGTCGACTCGGCCGCCGCCACCACTCGCATGCGAGCAGCCATCGAGGTCGCCGGGGGCCTCGAGCGGCAAGGGCGTTCCCCATCGATGTGGTCGTTCGCGGGGTCGGCGACTCCGATCGCGGCGGACGAGCTGGGGGAGCTCGAAGCGAGCGGCCTCGAGACCACAGTGGCGGGTGCCATAGAACGGGCGAGAGCTTCAGGGGCGGATTCCGTCGTGATCGTGACCGATGGAGAGCTGGCGGATCGCGAGGCCGCGCGTCGGCTGGCTCAGAGATTGGGGGTCGCCCTGCACGAGGTCCGGGTCGCGCGGGAAACCGAGCGCATCGGGATCCGGTCCGTGGCTTCTCCCCGCGTTCTCGCAGCGGGCGACACACTCGAGGTACGCGCTGAGATCGTCGCGGCCGCCGGTCGGCGAGACTCGGTCCGGGTGACCCTCGACTTCGGCCCGGGCGAGTTGGACCAGGCAATCGTCGAGGTGCCGGCGGACGGACGGTCGGTCGAAGCCGTGTTTCGAGTCCCTGCTGCAGCCGATTCGGACTCCACGGAATGGCGACCGTTCGATGTGACTGTCGAAGGTTCGGCACTGCCGTGGGACTCCAGCGGCCGGGCCCGCTCGTGGGTGGGGATCTCTCCCGAACCCACCGGCGCGGTGATGATCTCCGTCGATCCTGACTGGGAGACGCGGTACCTGCTGCCGATTCTCGACCGTTCCGTCCCCGGTGGAGCCCGTGGATACCTGCGGGTCGCCGACGGAACCTGGGTCCGATCGGGTCCCGATCCACAAGGCGGCGTTCCGGAAGCGTCGGTGCGACGAGCCGCTCAGTCCGCCACCCTTCTGGTGGTCCAGGGCGATCCGGGCGACCTGCCGGAGTGGCTCGAGTTGGCCGCCCGGCAGCGTCCCGGCGTGATGCACCTGGTGCGAGGCACGGGTCCCGTGGCGGGTACCGGTGTCTCGGTGAGGGAAGTCCTTGCGGGTGAGTGGTACGTGCAGACACCACCACCGCCGGGCCCGGCGTCGGCGCACATGATGGGAGTGGACGCGCAGGATCTTCCTCCCCTTTCGCGCCTGTTTGGCTCAGCGGGCGGGGTCGGCGGACCGGTACTGTCCGGTCAGCTCGATCGGCGCGGACCCTCTCGGCCGGTCGCGTTGCTGGGTCCCGAGGGAGACCGCCGTTGGGCCGTGGTCCAGGCCGAGGGCGCCTGGCGCTGGGCGGCGCGGGGCGACGAGGGTCTTGCCCTGTATCGAGGACTCTACGCCGGTATGGTACGGTGGCTCGTGGAGCGAACGGCCCCGCAGCCGATTCAATTGTCGGATCCGTACATGCGGGCCGGTGACTCGTTGCAGTGGCGCGTGGCGCCCGAGGTCCGCGATCTTGCCGTGCAGCTCGAGGACGCTTCCGGTGATGTCGTGTGGTCGAGCAGTCCTTCGGACTCGGCGACCCGGATCATGGGCCCGCCGCTCGGGCGGGGGGATGCCCGGTTCATCGCCACGGGCACGACACGGGGCAATCCGTTTCGGATCGCGCGACCGTTCCACGTGAACGCCCGCCTCGAGGAGATGCCGAATCCTGTCGGGCCCGCCCTAGACGTTGGCCACGACGCTGCAGCCAGCGGGAGGACCGCCCCGGGCTCGGATCCGCCCGTGTGGCCTTTCGTGGCTGCGATCGTTCTGCTGTGCGTGGAGTGGCTCTGGCGACGCAAGATAGGACTGAGATGATGATGACAGGGGGTGGAGTGAGTGGAGAGGGAATGAGCCTGCGCGGCAAGCCAGGAGGTAGATCGCTGTGGCAGAAGATCGTCGATCTGTCGCTGACCGATGTGTCCGTACTGGTGAAGGGAATTGACGACGAGTCGATCGAAGAGCTGGAGCGGGTCCTCCTGGAGGCGGACTTCGGAGTCGACGCCTCTTTGGACCTCGTTCAGGAACTGGAATCGGCGGCGCGCAGGGGAAAGGTGAAGACGGAGAAGGAACTTCGCGATCTCCTCTCGGACCGTATCCGTGAGATTCTCACGTCTCCCGCCGCGGGCGACGATACAGCGGGGGACTTCCCCGAGTTCCGGGTCCCGGACGGATCGCGGCCTTTCGTGGTTCTCGTCCTCGGCGTCAACGGTACCGGCAAGACGACGACGGCCGCGAAGCTGGCCCGGCGAGCCCTGGACGCTGGCCTCCACGTGACGTTGGCCGCTACCGACACCTTCCGAAGTGGAGCCCAGGAACAGCTCCGCATCTGGGCGGATCGTCTCGGGGCTGAATTCGTCGGGGGCCAGCCAGGAGGCGATCCGGCGGCCGTCGCGTTCGACGCTGCCCAGGCGGCGGAAGCTCGCGGGTCGGACGTTCTGATCATCGATACGGCCGGTCGACTGCATACCCAGACGAACCTCATGGAGGAGCTGCGGAAGATCGACCGGGTCGTAGGCCGCCAGGTGGAGGGGGCACCGCACGAGCGGCTGCTGGTAGTCGATTCCACGGCGGGACAGAACGTTCTGAACCAGGTCCAGGAGTTCGGGCAGGGGCTGCCGCTGAGCGGCATCGTGCTGACGAAGTACGACGGTACGGCCAGGGGCGGCACCGCCGTCGCAGTCAGTCGTCAGTTCGGGGTCCCCGTTCGGTGGCTCGGTACGGGCGAAAGCGAGAAGGACCTGGACGCTTTCGACGCGAATACGTACCTGGAAAAGCTCCTCGGGTGACATGACGCGGCGCTCCAGCGACCTGCAGAGGTCAGTCCAGTACCTGAAGGGCGTGGGGCCGCGCAGGGCGGAGAAGCTGGCCCGGATCGGCGTCCGCACTGCTCGTGACCTGTTGTATCACATCCCGCACCGCTACGAGGACGCCACCACGGTGGCCCGGATCTCGGCCCTCAGACCGGGCGACGATGCCACGATCATCGGCCGAGTGGTCTCGAAGGGGGTGATCCCCACCCGGAGTCGCCTCCGCATCTTCCACGCCGTCCTCAAGGACGACTCGGGACTCATCGAATGCGCATGGCCCGGGCAACCGTGGCTGGACAACTCGATACGCAAGGGCGACCTGCTGCTCGCGTCCGGGACCGTGGGCTTCTACCACGGCCGTCAGATGCGTCCCCGCGAGCATACCCTCCTCGCTTCGGCCGGCGACGAGGAGACCGAAAGCGGCAGGGTGTTTCCCGTCTACCGCGCCACCGAGGGACTCAACCACAGGCAGATACGCGGAATCGTGGAAGACAACCTGGATTCCTTGCTGCTGGAAGCCCGCGATGCGGAGCTCTTCGGGCCCGAGTGGCTGAAAGCAGCGGGTCTGATGCGACTTCCCGAGGCGCTCGAGAGACTCCACCGGCCCGAGACCCTGTCGCAGGTCGGGCCCGCGGTGAGACGTCTTGCCTACGAAGAGCTGTTCTTCTTGCAGCTCCTGCACGCCCGAGCCCGCTACCAGTACCGGAGTCGCGAGGCCGGATTGTCCCTGGATGCGCCGCCGAGGCTGACCGAGGAGTTCCTCTCCGCGCTACCGTATCGGCTCACCGCGGCGCAGCAGAAGACGTGGCAGGAAATCAGGGCCGACATGGAGAGCCCGTCGCGCATGTATCGTTTGCTGCAGGGCGATGTGGGGTGCGGAAAGACCGTGGTGGCTGCCGCCGCGATGGTGCGCGCCGTGGACTGCGGAAAGCAGGCAGTAATCATGGCTCCCACCGAACTGCTCGCTGAGCAGCACCAGCGTACCCTGACGGCCCTGCTCGAGCCGATCGGACTTGCTCCAGCGCTCCTCACGGGCTCGGTCAAGGGCAAGAAGAGGCAGGACGTGTTGGAGGACGCGCGCTCGGGACGCGCGTCCGTCATCGTAGGTACCCACGCCCTGATTCAGGATGGAGTGGGTTTTGGTAGTCCCGGCCTGGTAGTGATCGACGAGCAGCACCGCTTCGGGGTCGAGCAGCGACGGGCCCTCCGCGACGCGGGTGGAGCCGCGGACACGCTCGTAATGTCGGCGACCCCGATTCCGCGGTCGCTGGCCCTCGCCGTGTATGGTGACCTCGACCTCAGCGTGATCGACGAAATGCCACCCGGCCGGCGGTCGGTGATCACCGGCGTGCGAGGCCCCGGCGACCGTGCGGCGGCGTTCGAATTCCTCCGCGGGCAGCTGGCCCAGGGGCGGCAGGGATACGTGGTGTATCCCCTGATCGATGAGTCGGATGCCGTGGAGGCCGCCGCGGCTACGCGCGCCGTGGAGGAACTCTCGGCCCTGTTTCCCGAATTCCGTCTCGATCTGCTGCACGGTCGAATGAGCGGCACGGACAAGGACGCTATCATGCGGCGGTTCCTCGCCGGGGAGACCGATGTGCTGGTGGCCACGACGGTCATCGAGGTGGGAATCGACGTGCCGAATGCCACGGTCATGCTCATCGAGCACGCCGAGAGATTCGGTCTTGCCCAGTTGCACCAGCTGCGGGGCAGGGTAGGTCGAGGCGGCGAGCAGAGCTACTGCGTGGCGTTCTATTCGGGGGACGGTCCGCCCGAGCGCCTCAGGGCATTCGCCGGCACGAATGACGGATTCGAAATCGCGCGTGAGGATCTGCGACTCCGCGGCCAGGGCAACCTGTTCGGCGCGGAGCAGCACGGCCTTCCCGCTCTTCGCTTCGCCGACCTCGATCGCGACTATGCCCTTCTGGAGCACGCCAGGGAGAAGGCCCGGACAATGGTGGAGGCCGACCCTGACCTGGCTTCTCCGCGCCACCGCCCATTCGCCCGGGTGCTCCAGGAACGGTATGCGGACCACGCGGCTCTGTACGCGGTTGGTTGACGTTGACGCGCTTCTGACGCCGGTCTAGTGTACCCGCCTCGAGCCCACCCCAACCACGGAATGCCCTGACATGGAAACTGTGTTCACCAGCGTTCGCGATCTTTCCTCGAAGGCGGGGCAGGAAGCCACGCTCATCGGCTGGGTGGCGAAGTTCAGGTCCAGCGGGAAGATCGCCTTTCTGGGGTTGCGCGACGGAACGGGCACCGTGCAGGTCGTGATCGCGCGAAACGAGGTGGACGATGCGTCGTGGGACGCCGTGGCGGACCTGTCCATGGAAAGCAGCGTCCGGGTCAGCGGAACCGTGCGCCAGGACGACCGGGCGCCGGGAGGTTATGAGATCACCGCCAACCAGATCGAGGTGATCGGTCGGGCGGACGAATACCCGATCCAGCCGAAAGAACACGGAGTCGACTTCCTCCTGAACAACCGGCACCTGTGGCTGCGGCACGGACGCCAGGTGGCGATCATGCGCGTGCGGGATGAGATCGTGAAGGCGATTCGCGACTTCTTCTACGAGCGCGACTTCGTTCTGGTGGACTCTCCGATTCTGACCGGGTCGATCGGGGAGTCAGCCGGTACCCTGTTCAGCACCGAGTACTTCGACCTGGGGACGGCCTACCTGGCGCAGACCGGGCAGTTGTATGTCGAGGCGGCGGCCGCCGCCCTGGGGAAGGTCTACTGCTTCGGCCCTACGTTCCGGGCGGAGAAATCAAAAACGCGCCGACATCTCACGGAGTTCTGGATGGTCGAGCCCGAGGTCGCGTGGCTCGATTCCGAGGGCAACATGCGGCTGCAGGAGGAGTTCGTATCCTACATCGTGGAACGGGTCCTCGAGAGGCGCGGGCTCGAGCTGGAGCAGCTTGACCGGGACATCGGACGCCTCGAGGCCATTTCACCGCCGTTCGATCGATTGAGCTACACGGATGCGATCGCATTCCTCCACGGGACCGGGGTGGAGATCGAGTGGGGAGAGGACCTCGGCGCGGAGCACGAGACCGTTCTGACCGAAGGGCGGGACAAGCCCCTGTTCGTGTTCGACTATCCGCGGGAGGCCAAGGCCTTCTACATGAAGGAGAATCCCGAGGACCCGCGAACCGTGAAGTGCAACGACCTCCTGGCTCCCGAGGGCTACGGAGAGATCATTGGCGGCAGCCAGAGAGAGGACGACTACGACCGACTTCTGGGGCGAATCCGCGAGGAGGGCCTGCCGGAGGAAGCGTACGACTGGTACCTGGATCTCAGGCGGCACGGCACGTTTCCACACAGCGGGTTCGGTCTGGGATTGGAGCGGACCGTCGGGTGGATCTGCGGGGTCCCCCACCTGCGGGAGACGATCGCCTTTCCCCGAATGATGACGCGCCTTACCCCTTAGGCGGCGGCGCGGGTGGCGGGTCGCCTGAAACGAACGCGCGCCCGTCCCCGTACGGGGAGGCGAGAGGAGGCAATATGGAACTCATAGCTGCATTGATGCTCGCGGCGGCCGGGGCCGGCATGGGCATCAGCTACGTGAAGGTGCGAGAGTTCGTGCGCACTCGGTTGCGCTTCGTGGACAAGGCTCAGAAGCCTGCAGCGCCCTGGATCGCAGGCGTCGCCGGTGCGGTGGTCGCTGCTCCCGTCGTGGCGTTGTTGCCGGTGCTGGGGCCGTTCACGGCCATCATCTACGGCGTGGTCGTCGGTGCGGGCGTGCGAAGTGGCCAGAAGCAGGTCAAACAGCTCACGGGCGGCTGATCCCGGCCGCCTTTACCCGCTCCCACAGCACGTCCAACTCTTCGAGACTCGACTCACGTGGGTCGAGCCCGTCTTCTGCGGCGAGTTCGAGCAGGGCCCGGAATCGACCTGCGAACTTGGCCGCCGATCGTTCGAGAGCCGTGGTCGGGTGGACTCCAGCCAGGCGGGCGACGTTGACCGCTGCGAACAGGAGATCTCCCAATTCGTCCTCGACCCGCGGGTCCAGTGACCGATCGTCCGTGCCCGCGGCCTCCGACACTCGGAGCGATTCGCGTACCTCGCCGAGCTCCTCTTCCAGCTTCTCGACCGCTCCCCACACATCGGCCCAGTCGAAGTTGAGACCCGCGGCCCTGTCCTGCATGCGAAGGGATCGGCTGAGAGGTTCCAGGCCTGCCGG
>JAMJQV010000307.1 GCA_023554435.1 Gemmatimonadota bacterium
ATCCAGGAAGCGCCGTGGCGCCTGGTCGGAATGGATGCCGTGGAGGTGAATCCCTCCCTGGACCAGGGCGACCGGACGGCTGTGCTCGCCGCCCGGCTGTTGCACGAGGCGATGGGCAGGGTCGAGGAGCCCGAGGGCTGAACTACTCCTTGGGCGTGTAGCGACCGTCGAAGAGGGTGGTCCAGGTCTGCCCCTTGTCCGCCGTAGTGTCCCAGGTCTGCCGAACGTCGCCCCCCTCGAGCGGCTCCCAGGTGATCCGGTGCAGCACATCCGATCCGTCCGGGCCCGGCCGGCGGCCCTCCATCACCATGCTGCCGTCCACGAGCCTTCCGTCGAGCTCGAGCAGGAGGCCTCCGTTGTCGACCCACGTCTGGTGCCATTTGTCATTGGCGGCATCGTAGATGTTGAGGCTCTTCCCCGAATAGGGTCCTGCGCTCTGCCACTCCTCCAGCAGCACGCAGCCCCCGAGGATCGATGAGATCTCGTTGGTTCCGACGACGTCGCCCTGCGCGTTGCTGACTTCCCAGGTACCCACCCAGAAGTCGAACTGGTGGTGCGCTTCGTCGGCGCAGGGGCTCTGCTGGGCCTGCTGACCCCGCGCTTCCCCGGCGGCGACAAGTAGGGCAACTGCGGTGGCCAGCCCGACCCACGAGCGACCGACGGACGTGAATCCTGCCATGCTTCCTCCTCAAGATGGTGACGCGGAGCGTTCGAAGCGCCGCAGACAACTCCAGACCCGCCAGCGCGCACACTTGTTCCGACCGGGGGCGCCATCCGTGTTCAGACGTTAAGATTCTGGATTATGCACAACACGAATTCCGGAGTCTCTATGAGAACGCGTAAGGTCCCGCTGCGGTGTCGTGCCCGACTGCTTCACCATTCCCTCGTTTTGCTGGCGGTGGGGCTCACGGCCTGTTGGAGCGCGCAGTGAACCAGCTCTTCGTACGACTGCTTCAACTCGTCGCCATCGTGGGAGTGGCCGTGGTTCTGATCGTACTTCTGCTGCGCCGGAGCTCCGTCTCCGCGAGAGCCGAATAAAGTCGGCACGGACGGGTAACAGTGAACGGAAGGGAGCCGGTAGGCACCCCGTGAACGGAACCAGGACGGAGTTGGAGCGCGAACGAGATGCTGGCCAGGCGGCCGAGGCCATCCTCGTACGACGAGCCCAGGCGGGGGACGCGGCCGCGTTCGGAGAACTCGTGTCGATCTATATGCAACGGTGTTACTACGCCGCCCTGGGCATGGTCGGATCGCCGCAGGACGCGGAGGATCTGTCGCAGGAAGCGTTCGTCCGTGCGTTCAAGGCTCGGGGCCGCCTCGATCCGGAGCGCCCGTTCTACCCGTGGCTGTACCAGATCCTCAGGCGCCTGTGCTACAACTTCACGCGCGACACCAGTTCGCGGCGAAGGAAGCTGGAGCGAGCCGGAGGCTGGCTGGTCGCCGAGGCGAGGGTGCGAGCCTCCGTGGACGACCCGGAACGCGTTCGGGCAACCGAGGAGTTTCGAGGCCGCCTCGAATCGGCCATTGGAGAGCTGCCGCTTGCCCAGCGAGAGGTATTCGTGCTGAAGGAATTCGAAGGGCTGAAGTATCGCGAAATCGCGGAACTCCTCGATGTGCCGATGGGCACGGTGATGTCACGACTGTATGCCGCGAGACAGAGACTCGCGGTGCGGCTGGAAGGCCTCGAATGAACGATGACAGGGGCCGCATCGGCCGAAACGAAGAACTCCTGATGCGGGCGTTCGACGACGAGCTGGAGCCGGATGAGCGCTTCGAGTTCGAGCGCCTGCTATCGGACAACCCGGAGTTGAGAGGGGAGTGGGAACGTCTCTCGAAGCTCCAGGAGGTGACGGCGAACATGAGACTCCGGAATGCACCGGAAGAGATGTGGGCCGGGTACTGGAACAGCGTGTACAGCCGGTTCGAGCGTGGTATGGCGTGGATACTGGTGTCGATCGGCGCCATCGTGGTCGGCTCGTGGGGCGCGTGGCACTTCGTCCAGGACCTGATGGCGGATGCCGACCTGCCGACGTTCGTGAAGTGGAGCATCCTGGCCGTGCTCGTGGGGCTGGTGATGCTGCTGGTGTCCGTGCTGCGGCACCGGATCTTCGTGAGTCAGTCCGATCCATACAAGGAGATCGAACGATGATGATCACTCCTTCGGCGACCGTGGCCGGTCACCGGATTACGCAGACCCTGGGCCTGGTCCGGGGTAACACGATTCGGGCCCGTCACGTCGGCAAGGACATCCTGGCCGGCTTCCGCAACATCGTGGGCGGCGAAGTCGGCGAGTACACCAAGATGATGGCCGAGTCACGCGAGCAGGCGCTGGACCGAATGGTGGCCGAGGCCGAGGAAGCCGGAGCCGACGCCGTCGTGAGCCTCCGTTTCGCCACCTCCTACGTCATGGGATCGGCATCCGAGATCCTGGCGTACGGCGATGCCGTGAAGCTCGAGAAAGAGCCGGAAGTCACCGGATTCTGATCGCACTCCGCCCCGCGGGGCGCTTACACCACAGGAGAATTCCATGATGCTGAGACGAACGACGATCGCGGCCCTCGTGGCCATCGCCAGTGTGGGGATGTTCACGCCGGCGCAGGCCCAGGAGGCCACGATGGCCGGGGACTGGGCCGGTACGCTGAGCGCGCCCAACGGCATGCAGATCGAATTGGTCTTCAAGGTCGTCGAAGGTGAAGACGGCTCCCTGAGCACGACCCTGGACGTTCCGACGCAGGGGGCGGCGGGAATCGTCTGCACCGAGACTACGGTAGACGAAGAAGGTCTGCACATTTCGGGCTGCGAGATTCCCGGCAGCGGCGGCTACGACGGTGCGCTGAACGAAGACGGGGGCCTCACCGGCAACTTCAACCAGGCCGGCCAGATGCTTCCGTTGGACCTCCAGCTGGCGGCCGAGACGGAGTAGCGGCCACGGGGAAGCGCTCAACACGGCGGGGGACGGCGAAGAGTCGTCCCCCGCACCGCATCGAGGCCATTGTGAGTGGATCGGGACGAGCCATGGCACGGGTAGCAGGAGTCATCGCGGCGTTGAGTTTCGCCGGCGTGGGCGTTGCCGACGCGCAGGACCTGGAGGGTGGGGCCGACGTAGCGGGCTCCTGGGTCGGTACGCTGGACGCCGCCGGGCAGAAGCTGCGCCTCGTGTTCCATATCGAGCGAGACGACGACGGGCAGTTGTCCGGCACGATGGACAGCCCTGACCAAGGAGCGTACGGCCTTGCCCTGTCGGCGGTCGAAGAGGCCGAGGATGGTTCCGTCCGATTCGAGTTCTCCATGGCGGCCGGCGAATTCACGGGCCGATTCTCGGACGACCGACGCACGATCGACGGCAGCTGGGCACAGGGGGGTGCCAGCCTGCCTCTTGTCCTGGAGCGAACCGACGCGGAGGCCCTGGCGCCGGCGCGGCCGCAGGAGCCGGAGCCCCCGCTTCCGTACGAAGCGCTGGATGTCGAGTTCGAGAATCCCGAGGCCGGGATTCGGCTCGCCGGGACGTTCACGATTCCGCCGGGAGACGGCCCCCACCCGGCGGTCGCGCTGCTCTCGGGTTCGGGCCCGCAGGACCGGAACTCGACGGTGTTCGGGCACCGGCCGTTCCTGGTTCTCGCCGACTACCTCACGCGCCACGGAATAGCGGTTCTGAGATTTGACGACCGCGGGATCGGGTCCTCCACGGGTAACTTCGCGTTGGCGACGACGCCCGATTTTGCCAGCGATGCCCTGGCCGCGGTGGCGTTCCTGCAGACGAGGTCGGAAGTCGACCCGGAGAAGATCGGGCTGGTGGGGCACAGCGAGGGGGCAATCGTGGCCCCGATGGCGGCAAACCAGGGCGATGACGTCGCGTTCGCGGTTCTCCTGGCAAGCACCGGGGTGAATGGCCGGGAGCTGCTCGTGATGCAGGCGAAGGCCATGAATCGGGCTGCGGGGCTGCCCGAAGCGGTGGTCGAGCAGCGCGCCGAGGTCCAGGAGAGCGTTCTCGATGTGGCCGTCGTTGCCGAGAACGACAGCGTGGCGGCCGAGCAGGCCCGGACGATCCTGGCGGACGCCGGCCTCACGGGCGACGCGGCCGAGGGCCAGATCCGGTGGCTTCTCTCCCCGTGGATGAAGTACTTCCTCGTGTACGATCAGCTTCCCGCGCTTCGAGACCTGTCGATTCCGGTGCTGGCCCTGAATGGCGAGAAGGACACACAGGTTCCACCCACCGAAAACCTGTTGCCGGTCGAGGAAGCGCTTCTGGAGGGGGGGAATCCGGACGTGACGGCCGAGGTCCTGCCGGGGCTCAACCACCTGTTCCAGACGGCGGAGACGGGTGTGCCTGCGGAGTACGCGGGCATCGAGGAGACATTCTCGCCTGCGGCGCTGGAGAAGATCGCCACGTGGATCCTGGAGAGGACCTGATGGTCTAGTCGGACTTCTTGTTCTTCTTCTTACGGCCCTTCAGCCCCTGGTGAAGGTCGAGCGTCTTGCCTTCCAGGTAGTCGACGATGAGGTCGGACCCGCCCTCGTCCAGAACGGTGCGCGCGTCCTCACGCCGCTTCCGACCGTAGAGATTGAGCCACCGCTCGAACCCCTCGCCCATCCGAATCACCGCCCGCAGAAAGACGCCCCGGCTTTCGGCGGGCATGACCATGTCAGCCACGACCGCTGCCAGCGCGAGCGGCGCGAGAATGAGGTCCTTCAAACCGTCCACTGCCAGCTTCAACTCGAACACTCCGAGGTCACGCGCCAGCTTCCAGCGGCTCTTGTACTCGGGGAACGTGGGGACTGCCACCTCGCGCCGCTCCGGGGTGTAGCTGTCATTCATGTCGCGATCTCGGGCTCGGGTGCCCGGCATGCCGGGTGGTTCGCATCTCGTGAATATGGCGTACTGACACGCTTCGGCAACGAGCCCTCCTTTACGCGATCCATCTTTCCACCGTTTCACCGTTGACGGATCTGCCCGCTTCCTGTATTATATCGACAGTCGATATATAGACACTCGATATATGGAAGCCATGAGCCGCTTACACGTCGACACGAGCAATCTCTCGCGGAGCTGCAACGAAGCCCTGATTCTCGGCTCGCTGCGGGGAGGACCACGCCACGGTTACCAGCTCGCTCTCGAGATCGAGGAGCGGAGCAAGGGCATGTTCAGCTTCAACCACGGAACGCTGTATCCGATTCTGCACAGGCTCGAGAAGACCGGACTCATCTCCGGCAGCTGGTCGCAAGACGGAGGGGGGCGTCGGCGGAAGAGCTACGAGTTGACCCGAAAGGGAGAGAAGCACACCCGCGAGCTTCTCGAAGCGTGGGATGAATTCCAGGATGCCTTTCACTCAGCGGTGAAAGGAGAGGGTCCATGAGCTGGAAACGGGACGTCCTGAGGGAGATCGACGCGCGCCTCGACCTTCCGCAGCCCGCCCGGTCGAGGGTGATCCTGGAGATCGCCGCGGACCTGGAGGATACGAGCCACATGCTCATGGAGCGCGGTCTCTCTCCCGAAGAAGCGCGAGAGCAAGCAATCCGCCGCTTCGAACCCAGGGGAGAGGCGCTGAGCGAGATCACGACCGTGCATGCGGCGGGTCTTCAGCGCTTCCTGGGTCGTTTCTCGGGAGCCGGGCGACGTCGGTGGGAAAGGGCCCTCCTGTTGCTCCTGTTCCTGTTCCTCCTGCTGGGAACCCGGGTCCTGCTCCCTGCTCCGGACCTGTTCAAGAACGCAGGCCCCGGGCTGCTGGCGGTGGTTACGGTCACCGTGGGAGCCCTGCTCCTGTCCTCGTTCAAACTGTATGACGTCTTCGTGCGCCCCCGGCAGGATTCACGCCGCATGAGGCGCGGATTGGACTGGATTCTCGGACTTGCGGGTGTCGAAGTGTTCGTCGGCCTCAGCGCCTTCTGGCTCGGACTGTACGGCGTCGCCGGACGGAGTGCCGAAGACCCCGCAACCTCGCTGCTCTACCTGTTCGAGTGGCTCGTCGAAGGCACGGCCACGGCGATCCTGGCGTTGCAGGCCGCCGTACTCCTGTCGCTGCTCTGGTACCTGCTGAGCCGGAGGACGGAAACCGTGGCCCGCTTCGAGGCCGAAGCCCTGATGGCCGCGGACTGAATCACGACTGCGGAACGACGCACAACAACTACAACATGGGAGGCGAAGGATGCCTGGCTTCTACCAACAGATGGGGATGTACTCCTGGCCACTCTTCCTGATCGCGCTGTCGATCGGCGTTCTGACGGCACTCAGCGTGTGGCGCCTGGTCCGGAACGAACCAGCGGACCGGGAACGAACGGCCTACGGAATCAACGCGATTCTGTTCTGGGGCGGTCTCGCTGCCGTGGTCGGAATCCTGGGACAGTTCCAGGGGATCTACGAGGCTCTCAACGCGATCGCGGCCGCAGCCGAGGTTTCGCCCCAGGTCGTGTGGCGCGGACTGGCGGTCTCGTTCACGACGACGCTCGCGGGGCTCGCCACCCTGGTCGTGGCGGCTCTGATCTGGGTCTCCCTGCAGGCCGTTTACCGCCGCTCCGGCAGGCTGTCCTCAACCGCCGCCTGATGCGTCCATGTCGCTGGCGGGCCGGCTCGCGCCGGTCCCGCCGGCCAGTCGGATTCCACGCAGGTCCTGGCCCGAGGGATGCTGGAACACACGGAGGCCGAACTCCGGTACGATCGCCAGCATGTGATCGAAGATATCCGACTGGATCCCCTCGTACTCCGCCCACTTCGTCGTCGCCGTGAAGCAGTAGATCTGGATCGGCAGTCCGTCGGGGGTCGGCTCGCGCTGCCGCACCAGGAGCGTCATGTCCTTCCTGATGTCGGGGTGGGCCTGCAGGTAGTTGAACACGTAGGCCCTGAACGTGCCGACGTTGGTGAGCCGCCGCTCGTTGACGGGGTCTTCCCCCGCTTCCTGTGCCGGGCGGTTCGCATCCGAGAGGGACGTCTCTTTCTCCGAGAGGTACTCACGAAGCAGGTCGAAGCGCTTGAGGGCCTCGATCTCCGCGCGTTCCAGGAAGCGGATCGTGGACTGGTCCACGTACAGGTCGCGCCGGATCCTGCGCCCGCCCGCCTCGGACATGTAGCGCCAGTTGCGGAACCAGTCGCTGCTGAACGCATGGGTGGGAATGGTGGTGACCGTCTTGTCCCAGTTCTGGATCTTCACGGTGTGGAGAGCGATCTCCACGACATCGCCGTCGGCTCCATACTTCGGCATCTCGACCCAGTCGCCGATCCGGATCATGTCGTTGCTGGCGATCTGTATGCTGGCCACGACCGACAGGATCGTGTCCTTGAACACCAGCATCAGGACCGCGGTCATGGCCCCGAAGCCACCCAGCAGCACGAGGGGCGATTGGCCGATGGCGATCGCCACGATCAGGATCGCGCCGAGCACGTACATGAAGATCTTGAACAGCTGCAGGAACCCGCGTATCGGGCGGTCCTTCGCGATCGCGAGCCCGTCGTAGATCTGGCCGACCGCGTTCAGGAGTCCGTCCGCCGAGCGCATCAAGGTCCACACCATCAGGACCATGGCAATGTTCTCGATCGTGTTGGTGACACCCGGCGAGACGTTGGGAACGAGGTCGATCCCGTAGTAGACGATCGCCAGCGGAATCAGGTGGGCCAGACGTCGAAACACCCCGTGGTGCGCCACCACGTTGTCCCAGTCGATGGCGGACTTCGCGGTGAGGCGCTCGACGAGTCGGACCAGGTAGCGGCGGGCCACGAAGTTCGCGAGCCATGCTACGGCCAGCAGGGCCACGATCCCGGCGGCCGTCTCCAATGCCGGACGGGCGGCGAGCCACGAGCGAGCGGCGGCCAGCCAGTCGGGATCCGCGGTCGTCTGAAGAACCATCAGCATGGGTCGAGACTCCATGGCAATCGGACGCTGTGTCCGAGCGTGTGAGGCAGTAGTTTCCGGCCACTGTCGGGTACCGTACAGGATTCTCGCGGCCGGGAAAGCCCCGGGCAAGGAGACGCAATGGGCAGGCAGGGGCCACTTCCTTCGTCTTTGGACAGACGTCGCTTCGTGAGGCAGATGTCGGCCGGCGCCGCCGGACTGGTGCTGGGGCGAATCGCTCAGTCGTCCCCCGGCCGCAGTCTGCTGGCAAGCCCGGCTTCCGACGGCGGTCCGGTGGGCCCGGCGGGTCCGGAGCCCCTGTTCGGCATCTCCCTCGCCCAATGGTCTCTGCACAAGGCCTTGTACGATGGAGACCTGGACAACCTCGACTTCCCTCGCGTGGCGCGCCGCGAGTACGGGATCGATGCGGTCGAGTACGTGAACTCGTTCTTCAAGGACAAGGCTCTCGACCAGGGCTACCTGATGACGTTGAAGGACCGCTGCGAATCCGAGGGAGTGAAGAGCCTGTTGATCATGTGCGACGGAGAAGGACGCCTGGGCGACCCGGATGACTCGGCCCGCACGACGGCGGTCGAGAATCACTACCGGTGGGTCGAGGCCGCCAGCCTTCTCGGGTGTCACTCGATCCGCGTGAACGCGGCGAGCGAAGGCAGCTGGGACGAACAACGGGACCTGGCCGCCGACGGACTTCGTCGACTGGCCACCTTCGGGGCGGGGTACGGCATCAACGTCATCGTCGAGAACCACGGTGGACTGTCCAGCAACGCACGGTGGCTCTCCTCGGTCATCGAGGCTGGAGATCACCCGCGCCTCGGCACGCTGCCGGACTTCGGCAATTTCCGGATCAGCGAGAGCGAGCGCTACGACAACTACCGGGGTGTCGAGCAGTTGATGCCCTACGCCCGGGCGGTATCCGCCAAGACGAACGACTTCGACGCGGCGGGAGAGGAAGTGAACCTGGACTACGAACAGCTGATCCGGATCGTCCTCGATTCGGGATATCGCGGCTGGATCGGGATCGAGTACGAGGGCGTCCGCCTGACCGAGCCCGAGGGCATCCGCCTCACCAAAGCCCTGCTAGAGCGGGTGCTGGAGAAGCTGACGCCTGAATACAGTTGAGGGCGTCTGAATGTCGACCCTGTTCGAGGCGATTCTTCCTGTCTTCGGCCTGGTCGTGGTGGGGTACGCCGCGATCCGTCTGCGGTGGCTCGCGGACGATGCGGTCCGGGGCCTGTCCCTATTCGTCTTCAACTTCGCCCTTCCTGCAATGCTGTTCCGCACCCTGGCCCGTACGCAGCTGCCCGAGCGGATGGAGTGGGCGTTCCTTCTCTCCTTCTACGGGGCCGCACTGATCGTGTTCGGCTTCGGGATGGTAGTGGCGAGGCGCGGTTTCGGGCGACCTCTGCAAGGCCAGGGGCTGGCGGGTCTGACTGCCTCGTACTCGAACACCGTTCTCCTGGGGATTCCCATCGTTCTCGCGGCTCTGGGAGACGATGCGGCAGTGCCTCTCTTCCTGATCGTCGCGACCCAGAACCTCGTCCTGTTTCCCCCTGCCACAGCAATGATCGAAGCGGGGCTGGGCGGTGAGAAGAACTTCCGCAGACTGCTGGCTCCGACGCTGATGGCCATGGGCAGGAACCCTATCGTCGTCGGACTGACCGCCGGCCTGGTGTTCAATCTCCTGAACCTGGGAATGCCGGGTCCGGTGGACTCGGTGGTCGCGGCATTGGGCTCTGCCGCGATTCCGACCGCCACCTTCGCGCTCGGAGCCACGCTCGCGCGGTACCGGATCTCCGGCGCGATCGGTGAAGCTTCCATGCTGATCGGCGCCAAGTTGCTCTTGCAGCCGCTGATCGTGTGGCTACTGGCCGAGCTCGTGTTCGACCTGGAGCCCCTGTGGACGTCCGTGGCCGTCCTCATGGCAGGTCTCCCGACGGGCATCAACGCCTACCTGTTCGCGGAGCGATACGACCACGGCGTGGCGACCTCCGCCACAGCGGTCGTCGTGTCGACGGGCCTGTCGGTCGGTACGCTGTCGATCCTGATTCTACTGCTGACGGCGGGGTGAGCCTGTGAGCCGCCTCTCGAACCGCTACATCCTGCGATTCTGGACGCCGCTGGCCGCCACCTGGCTCATGATGGCGGCCGAAGGTCCGTTCCTGGCGGCGGTGATCGCGCGGCTGCCGGATCCCAAGTACAACCTGGCCGCGCACGGCGTGGCCTTCGCGTTCGCCATCCTGATCGAGGCGCCGGTCATCATGCTGATGAGCGCTTCGACGGCCCTCGTCGAAGACGGCGGCAGCTACCGCAAGCTTCGGAACTTCGCGAACGCCCTGAACATCGGCTCGACACTGATGCTCCTGGTGGCCTTGATCCCGCCGGTATTCGACTTCGTGATGCGCACGCTGATCGGTTTGCCGGCCGAGGTCGCCGACCTGACGTACGGTGCGTTGTGGCTGTTCCTCCCATGGCCCGCGGCCATCGGAATGCGACGTTTCGTGCAGGGCGTGTTGATCCGATCCGGGCGGACGCGCCTGGTGGCGACGGGCACCCTGATCCGCCTGGCCGCGATGTCGGCCACGGCCGTAATCCTGGTCCTGGCGACCGACTTTCCGGGAGCGTGGGTGGGCGCTGCGTCCCTCTCCGCCGCCGTCGTGACCGAGGCGATCGCGGCCCGCTGGATGGCATCAGGCGCCATCCGCGAACTGCTTTCGGGGCCGGATCGAGTGGACGCCAGCGCACCGCTCCTGGGGTACCGTCGCATTTCCCACTTCTACTTCCCGCTGCTTCTCACATCCGTGATCGGACTGATGGTGCACCCGATGCTCACGTTCTTCATGGGCCGGGCCGCGTCCCCGGTCGAGTCGCTGGCCGTATTCCCGGTCGTGCATGCCCTCTCGTTCATCTTCCGGGCCCTGGGCCTCAGCTTCCAGGATGCGGCGATCGCCTTGCTG
>JAMJQV010000035.1 GCA_023554435.1 Gemmatimonadota bacterium
ACGGCCGTCATGCATCCGACCAGTCTGTTCCCCACCGTGGCAGAAACCCTGCACTGCATCGCGCATACGTTCCGGCCCACGGCGCCCCGGGCTCACATCGTTCTCGCCGAGTTCGACCGGCTGTATCTGCCGTCCGAAACCGAGGTCTTCCTGGCTGGCTCGGGTAAGGAGTCGGTGGTCGTGCGGCGGGTACCCCGCGGCCACGGCTGGCCGGTCACGCACCCGGAACTGCTCGAGACGGAGGTCCTGTAAGCGGTGCGGGCTACCCGAGCGGCCTGAAGGCCGCGCGGCACCCGGCCACGGCGGGCTCCTACCGGGCGTTGATACCCATGGACAGCGAGATGCGCTGGAAGCTCTCCTCCGTACCCGTCGTCTCCACGTTTCCTCGGCTTCCGATCTCGACACCGAAGTCGAGGGCAGCCCGACCGCCGGCGATCCGGGCTCCGAAGCCGAAGGTGAACGCCTGCTCGCTCAACTGCTCGTACTGTCCGCCGTAGAAGGGCAGATCCGTATATCGGTATCCTGCCCGCAGCGGTATCGGGAGGCCCACCAGGTTGAGGCCTACGTACTCGAGACCGCCGCCGGCCCACATCACGTCCGCCGACTCCGTTCCGAGTCTGCTGAAGTCCGTATTCGACCAGCTCTTCCATCCCCCGGCAGCCGCAAGCAGGAGCTTCTGAGTCAGCACGACGCTGCCTCCGACCGCTACCTCGAGGGGCATATCGAACTTCTGTGTCCCGATGGCGATGCCAAAGGTGTCCTTCTCGGCCTCGAGCTGCGTGTACGTCGTGATGGCGGCTGAGATTACCGCTCTGCGGCCGATTTCTCCGGTCAACCCGGCGCGGAAACGCCAACCGCTCCACGACC
This sequence comes from Gemmatimonadota bacterium, assembly GCA_023554435.1. Taxonomy (GTDB): domain Bacteria; phylum Gemmatimonadota; class Gemmatimonadetes; order Palauibacterales; family Palauibacteraceae; genus Benthicola. The sequence continues at coordinate 868 of JAMJQV010000035.1, forward strand.
AACGCGCATCGCCAGCGGCGAATCCGATCTGGTTCGTGGGGTCGTTGACTTCGGGATCGAAGGTCCTGCGAAACACCTGCCGGAGGTTGCCGGTAAGCGCGCTGCCTTCAACACCCAAGCCCAGGCGGCCCAACTTGTACGCCACGCTCAGCCCCACGGAACTGATGCCACCGTCATGCTGTCGAGACTCGATGTACGGGTAGTCTCCGAAACCCGTTCGGAGCGTGTCCGTGAGGATGACGTCCCAATCCTGGTCCAACTCGGAGTTCACGTTGAGACCGAACCGCCATTTCTGGTACGGAAGCACCCCCTGCATGACGACGAACCGGCTGCGCCCGCTCGCTTGCTCCCCTTCAATCGTCTTGAGCTTCACACTCTCGGGAGCCAGCGTCGCGCCAATGGCCGGATTCGAGAACATCGTCAGGTCGGCGGGATTGCGAGACGAGAACGACCCAGCGAAGAGCCCCAGGCCCGTTCCGCCCAGCGATGCGGCCCGCGCGTCGATCGGCGGCACCGGATAGCCCAAACCCAGGGCCGTCACCGGCGTCTGGGCGGTGAGCGCGACTGGCACGGCCAGGACCGCGATGGCGGCGGCAGCGAGCACGCTACTCCATCTCGATCGCCCCGGTCCTTCGCGTCGCATCGTCACGGAAGGAGGAAGGTCGGGTTGGGCGTGAACAACAGGTGCACCACCGGCCGGAGCCCCGGCCCATCCTCCGCGGAGAAGAACTCCCAGAACCCGAACTGACGGTTCTCCGGAATCGGTAAGACACCCACTCGCAAGGGCGGCACGGAGTCCGCGTTCGCGAGCGACCACAGCCGGACGAGGGATGTGATGTCGTACTCCATGATGTTCCCGGAGGCCAGCGAGTCAGGCCTCAGCAGCTCCTGGTTGCCCAGCGGGGACCCGATCGGCGTCTTCTCGCCGAATACGAACGGGTCTGCCAGAAGCCTGACGGCCTGCGCGAAGATGTCCGGCTGCAGGTCGAACGGCACCGCGGGGGCTGCGGTCGGCCGGAATTCGAGCGTGGCCCGATTGATCGTGGATCCGCGAAGTGGGATGAAGCCGAGGCTGTCTGGAAGCGTGAAGTCCATGTAATAGCGAGCGGAGGGCAGGCCGGCGAGCCGAAGCCGGGTCGTGGGCTGCGGAGTCGGCGGATCGAAGATGAAGGTGCCGGGGATAGCCCCGCGCACGATGGTCACCGTCGTATCGAGCCCCTCGGGCACAGCCTCAGCCACCAGCGAAATGACGCTCGTTCTGAGAACACCCCCGGGTCCGGTGAGGACGACGGCGAAGCCCGACTCACCCTCCGAATCCCGCCATGCGGTCAGCAACGAATCGACATTTCCCTCAAATCGAACCACGGCCGTGTCGACGAGCACCCCGAGCGAATCGACCTCGAAGCTGAAGGTGTCTGCGCCCAGGAGCATCTCCAGATCTCCGCCGGGAGTCGTCCATGGCTCGCCCTCCCTGGCGCGCTCCCACGTGGCCTCATCCGCGTCGAAACTGCGTGACAACGTCCACGCGGAGAGCAAGACAGAGTCGGTCGGAAGCTCCGACAGCGCGGAGTCGACCGAGAGTCGAATCTTCGCAGCCGTGAAGCGGTCAATCGCGAGACGAGCGGTATCCCCGAACACGGAGTCGGGAATCGTGCTGAAGCGCCCCAAAGGCCGCGCCCGGAACTCCTCCTGGTCCGCGAGGAGACTGAACGACGCGGAGTTGGGCACAACGAAGCCCCAGTACGTGGTGTCCCGCCAGGAGGGGAGTTCTCCCGCTTCGAGGTAGATCTCGAGCGTCGGCGTCGCCGCTCCCGGGGCCGATTCGGAATCAACGGCCAGGAACGGATCCTCGGTGCACGCGCCGAGCGCGACGACCAGA
>JAMJQV010000308.1 GCA_023554435.1 Gemmatimonadota bacterium
CAGGAAGCTGACGGGGCAACCAGTCAGGAAGCCCAGGAAAAGTCAGCCGAAGCGGCTTCGGATGAAAAAGCCGCGGCAAAGAAATCCGGCTACCAGCTCAACGCAGGAAAAATTGGAGCCTTGCGATTTCGGGGAATCGGACCGGCCCTGATGTCGGGGCGTATTTCCGATCTGGCCATTGATCCTGATCGCCCCAACACCTGGTACGTGGCCGTCGGATCCGGCGGGCTCTGGAAAACCACCAACTCAGGGACCACCTGGAAGCCGATCTTTGACAATTATGGTTCCTACTCGCTGGGCTGTGTGGCTCTGGATCCGGGCAACAGCAGCACGGTCTGGGTTGGTACGGGCGAGAACAACAGCCAGCGAAGCGTGGGCTACGGGGACGGTCTCTACAAGTCGGTGGACGGCGGCCGCTCGTTCGAGCTCGTGGGCCTCGAACAGTCCGAGCACATCGCGAAGATCCTGGTGGACCCACGGGACTCCGACGTCGTCCTGGTTGCCGCGCAGGGACCGCTGTGGGCTAGCGGTGGAGATCGGGGTCTGTATCGGACCGCTGACGGTGGTGAGACCTGGGACGCCGTCCTGGAGGTCGATGAGGACACGGGAGTCACGGACCTCTTGATGGATCCGCGGAATCCCGATGTCCTGTATGCCGCTTCCTATCAGCGAAGACGCCACGTCTGGACCCTCATTAATGGCGGGCCCGGTTCCGGAGTATACAAGTCTCTGGACGGCGGAGTCTCCTGGAAGAAGGCGAACAAGGGACTTCCGGGTGGAGACAAGGGACGCATAGGCCTGGCCATGTCCCCACAGAACCCGGACGTCTTGTACGCGATCGTCGAGGCGGCCGACGGAAAGGGCGGGTTCTTCCGATCCTCTGACCGGGGGGAGAACTGGTCCCGTCAGAGCGATTATGTCTCCAATAGTCCTCAGTACTACCAGGAACTAGTAGCGGATCCGCACGGATTCGACCGGCTCTATTCGCTCGATACCCGTACGCAGGTCACGGAGGACGGGGGCAAGACGTGGTCCCGGCTGGGGGGCGAGTGGCGTCACGTGGATGACCATGCGCTGTGGATCGATCCGGGGGATGAGGACCATCTACTGATCGGCGGAGACGGTGGCCTGTACGAGAGCTGGGACCGGGGCGCGAATTGGGACTACAAGGCCAACCTCCCGGTTACGCAGTTCTACAAGGTCGCGGTGGACAACGCGGAGCCCTTCTACAACGTCTACGGGGGCACCCAGGACAACAACACGCAAGGCGGGCCCTCCCGGACGATCACCCGGCACGGGATTCGTAACAGCGACTGGTTCATCACTGTAGGCGGAGACGGGTTCGATCCCGCGGTGGACCCCGAGAACCCCAACATCGTCTATTCCCAGTGGCAGTACGGGGGCCTGATTCGGTTCGATCGCAGCACTGGAGAGCAGATCGATATCCGTCCTCAACCCGGCGCCGACGGACCACCCCTCCGCTGGAACTGGGACTCGGCGCTTCTGATCTCGCCCCACTCCTCTTCGAGGCTGTACTACGGCTCGCAGATTCTATTCCGGAGCGACGATCGGGGTGACTCCTGGACTCCTGTGAGCCCTGACCTCACGCGCAACATGGACCGGAACCAGCTGGAAGTGATGGGCCGGGTGTGGAGCGTCGACGCGGTCGCGAAGAACAACTCGACGTCGTTCTTCGGAACGATCGTCGCCCTTGCGGAGTCACCACTCGTCGAGGGGCTGATCTACGTGGGCACCGACGATGGGCTGATTCAGGTGTCGGAGGATGGAGGCGGTACCTGGAGGCGAGTAGACGACCTGCCGGGCGTTCCGGAAATGACGTACGTCAACGACCTGGAGGCGTCCTGGCACGACCCGAACACGGTCTATGCCGTGTTGAACAACCACAAGCGCGGTGACTTCGCGCCCTACGTGATGGTGAGCCGGGATCGAGGGCGCTCGTGGACGACGATCACCGGTGACCTGCCGGCGCGCGGATCGACCTACACCATTGCCGAGGACCATTCGAGCGAGAATCTCCTGTTCGTGGGAACGGAGTTCGGCCTCTTCACGAGCCTCGACGGGGGCGCCTCCTGGCTCCAGATGGAGTCGGGAATCCCGACCATCGCCATTCGCGATATCGAGATTCAGCGCCGGGAGGACGACCTGGTCGCCGCCTCTTTCGGGAGAGGGTTCTTCATCCTCGACGACTACTCGGTGCTACGGCACCTGTCCGACGGGTTGCTCGAACAGGCCGGCCACATCTTCCCCACCCGGCCCGCGTGGATGTATATCCGCTCCGGCCCACTCGGTGGCGGGGAGAAGGCGAGCCAGGGCGCGACGCTGTTCACGGCGCCCAACCCTCCGTTTGGGGCGGTTTTTACCTATTTCGTGGGGGAGACCCTCCGTACGGACGAGCAAACCCGGCGCAAGGACGAGAAGGCTCTCGCCAAGGAGGGTGGCGACGTCCGCTACCCGTCCTGGGATGCGCTGAAGCGGGAGGACCGGCAGGAGGAGCCTGGCGTCTCGCTGGTAGTCAGGACCGAGAGCGGCGAATTCGTGAGGAGGGTCGAAGGATCCGCGTCGTCCGGCCTGCATCGAGCGACGTGGGACTTCCGATATCCGGGGTTCACACCACTGGAGTTGGGAGATGACGGTAACGGTCCCGCGGCGCTTCCGGGTACGTACACGGTGACCCTGGAGCAGCGAGTCGATGGTGTGACCACCGTACTCGCCGGTCCGGAGGCCTTCGATGTCCGGGTGCTGGGCACCCCCAGCCTGCCTGGGCCTGACCGGGAGGCGAAGCTGGCCTTCCAGCGAGAGGCCGGCCGGCTCCAGCGGGCGGTGCTGGGTGCTGCCCGGGCGGCAGCTGATGCGGCGGAACGGCTTGAGATCATCAAACATGCGGTCGAGGTCACGCCCGGCGTGGACCAGGCCCTCAGGACTGAAGTGCGGGCGATGGAACTCGACCTGACCGACCTCCGGGAACTACTGACTGGGGACCGCACCCGGTCTCGGCGAAGCGAGCCGGCAATGCCAGGTATCGTGAGCCGCGTTCAGACGGTGGTCGGTGGTCAATGGTCCAACACCAGCGCCCCCACGGGCACGCAGAGAGAACTACTGGCTCTGGCCTCTGATCAGTTCGCCGCCATGGTGGAGGACCTGCGGCAACTGGTGGATGTAGATCTGCCTGCCCTCGAGGACCGATTGGAGGACGCGGGCGTGCCGTGGACACCGGGTCGCGGCGTGCCGCGTTGGCCCCAGTGAGCGGAACCGGGCTTCGTTCCGTGCGAGCCGGCCCGGGACTACCACGCGATCTGGGACGGAGGCTGACGGTCTGCCTTGCCGTCGGCCTCGTGGCCGGAATCCCGTGGGCCTGTTCCTCGGCCACGCTCCAATCGGCGGGTGGGTTCCGGGAAGATAACCAGGCGAACATCGCCCGCCTCACCCCCGGGATGTCTCGCGACCAGGTCGTGTCGATCATGGGGTCTCGGTCCCTGCCCAGCCCCCTGGGAACGGAGGGCAGCGGACAGGCGCGCACGGAGACAGACAGCATGGGCGTCGCCCAGGTACAGATAGTCACTGGCTCGAACGCCCCGTCGCTGTACAACCCCATGCGCACGGGAACCTATGAGGTTGGCGAGCACGCGTGGGAGGTCTTGTTCTATTACGCTCGCCTCGTCGAGGACGACGGGGTCGTGTCCGACGACGAACTGGAGCCCGTAGTTCTGAAGGATGGATTCCTCGCCGGAGTCGGCTGGGCCTACTGGCGGGACGTGGCGGCCCAGGAAGGGATCCGCCTCGAACTCGAACTCGTTCCTATTGATCCTGGATCAAGCCCTCGATTTCATCCATGATCCGGCCCATTCTTCGCATCAGGGCCCGATAGGGCTCCGGTCCTGCCAGGTCGACTCCGGCCTTCACCAGGAGATCGTACGGGTACCCTGCCCCTCCGGCCCTCAGGAGATCCAGGTAAGCCTCCGTCGCTCCCGGGGCATCATCCAGGATCTGCTCGGCCAGGTATGAGGCAGCGGCCACGGAGGTCGCGTACTGGTACACGTAGAAGTTGTAGTAGAAGTGGGGGATGTAGGCCCATTCCAGGTGGAAGATCTCGTCGATGTCCACGACACCGTCTGCGTGACCGTGGTATCTCCGAATCAGCTCACCGTACAGTTCACTGAAATCGTCAGCCGTAAGGGCTTCTCCTCCCTCGACTCTCTCGTGGATGGCCAGCTCGAACTCGGCGAACATGGACTGCCGGAAGAAGGTGCCTCGGAGCTGCTCGAGGGCGTGCCCCAGGTAGAACAGTCTCTCTGACGGACTGGTCGACTCCTCGAGCATCCGATGCAGCAGTAGGGCCTCGTTCAGGGTAGACGCCACCTCGGCCACGAAGATCGAGTAGTCGGCGTTTACGAAGTGCTGGCTCTGGTTGGTAAGGTGGGAATGGAGAGCGTGCCCCCACTCGTGGGCCAGGGTCGACACCGACTCGTAGTCGTCGTTGTAATTCATCAGGACGTACGGATGGACATCGTAGACGTGGCCGTTCATGTACGCTCCCGACTTCTTTCCCTGCCGGGGATATACGTCCATCCAGCGTGCCGCGAAGCCCTCGGCGATCGACTGCCTGGCCTCAGGGCCGAGGGGGATCATCGCGTCCAGTACCAGCTCCTTGCCCCGCTCGATGGGGAAGCTCAGCTCGCCCGAGACGAGGGGCGGATAGATGTCCCAGTAGCACATGTCCGTGACGCCCATCATTCGCGCCCTCAACCGGAAGTACCGGTGGAGCACGTGCAGGTGCTCGTTGGCCTGCTCGACGAGGGTCTGGTAGACCGATGCCGGAATCCGGTCTGCATCGAGCGATGCCTCGAGCGAGCTACCGTACTTGCGGACCCGGGAGTAGAAGACGTCGCGCTTGACCTGAGCGTAGAGCATCGTCCCGAATGTTCGGCCAAAGCGACGCCATACGTCGAAGAAGGCGCGAAACACGTGCTCCCGGTCTTCCCGGTCCGGCGCGCTGCGGTACCGCGAGTATCCTGCCTGGTTCAGGAGGAACTCCGTTCCGTCGGACAGCGTCACCATGGGCCAGGGAGCGTCCGCGTTGGCAAGCATGCCGTACGCACTGGACGGCACTTCCGTCACGAGCCCGGCGGCCGCGATGATCTCCTCTTCCGAAGCGCTCCTCGTGTGCGCCCCTCTGCGCAGAATGTCATTGAGTTGGTGTCGGTACGTCTCCAGCGCGGGCTCTGCGGCGATATAGGCGTTGACCGTGTCCTGTCCCAGGGCGAGGATCTCGGGCTCGACGAAGCTGGCGGCTTCCGAGAGCCGCGTGGCCACGAGGCCGGCCCGCTGCTCCATACCCGCCGTGACGCCGACCCGGGTGTCCTCGTGGTAGCGCATCGAAGCGTACGATGAAGCACGGTACATCTCCTTCAGGACCCTGACGTGAAGCTCCAGGCATTCGAGGAGCGCGTCCGGCCCGGACGAGAACGTCCCCTGGAAGGCCTTCAGCCCATCGATGCCCTCCTGGATAGCCGTAAGCGCCTCAGACCACGAGTCGGTGTCGGCATAGATATCCTTCAGGTTCCAGCAGTCTCGGTCGTCCCGGACGGACATTCCGGCCAGCCTTTCGTGGTCGGGTCCAGATCTGAGTTCGCTCGCTCAGGCGATTCAAAGATACCGCCCCATGACGAGGGTTGGGCAAGACCCGCAGCCGGCGGAACGGTTGGTACGACGCGAGGCCGCACCTCTATCGGTCCGCTCAGGACCACTGCAGCTTGACAAGCGGATGTGAGGCCCAGCGCCCTTGGATGTCCGAGCCTGTACGCGGAGGTAGGGATGCGAATCGTCGGTCTGAGCTTGTTCCAGGTAGATCTCCCGCTGCACGAGGGATCGTACAACTGGTCCGGCGGCAAGTCGGTGGAGGTCTTCGATTCAACCGTGGTCCGCGTGCGGACCGACGAGGGGATTGACGGTTTCGGGGAGGTCTGCCCCCTGGGACCGGTGTACCTGCCGTCGTATGCGGAGGGCGCTCGAACCGGGATCATCGAGCTCGTTCCCGCCCTGCTGGGTCTGGACCCCAGGCAGCTGGACGTCGTGAACCGGGCGATGGACACGGCGATGAAGGGACATGCCTACGTGAAGTCGGCGATCGACGTGGCCTGCTGGGACATTCTGGGCAAGGCGACCGGCCTTCCCGTGAGCGAGCTCCTTGGAGGTCGCGTGGGTCCCGATTTCGTACTGTATCGGGCGATCTCGCAGGAATCCCCGGAGGTGATGGCGTCGAGGGTCGCGGCCTACAGGAGCGAAGGCTATCGGAGGTTCCAGCTCAAGGTCGGTGCGGACGTGGAGACGGACATCGAGCGAATCCGCGCCGTTGCGGCCGAGCTCGAACGGGGGGATGTGCTGATAGCCGATGCCAATACCGGCTGGCTGCGGCACGAGGCCCTGCGAGTGGCGCGGGGCGTCCGGGACGTGGATGTCTTTATCGAGCAGCCCTGCGTCTCGTATGAGGAGTGCCTGGGAGTGCGCCAGCGGATTGATCATCCGTTCGTGCTCGATGAGTGCATCGATTCGGTGGCCACGCTCGTGAGGGCACACGCGGACGGCGCCGCGGACGTCGTGAACCTGAAGATCAGCAAGCTGGGTGGCCTGACGCGCGCCCGGCAGGCCAGGGACCTGTGCGTGTCGCTTGGCCTGGGGATGACGATTGAGGACACCTGGGGCGGCGACATTGTTACCGCGTCCATCGCTCACCTCGCGCACAGTACTCCGCCCCGGCACCTGTTCACGGCCACCGATTTCAACAGCTACGTGACCGTGCAGACGGCGGACGGAGCGCCGCGGCGGGTGGACGGAAGGATGTCGGCACCGACGGACCCCGGGCTCGGAGTGCGCCCGAAGATGGACGTCCTCGGGGAACCGGTCTTCGAGGCTACGGCATGAGGAGTGTCAGGCGGTCTGCGGGGGGCGGGGCACGTCGACCTGAAGCTGCGCCTCACAGGACGGACAGAATCGCGACGACTTGAGATCCACGTCCTCCACGTAGGTGGCGGCGTGCATCACGCAGTTGTAGTCCGGGCAGTGGACCAGCCCGAAGGAATGCCCCACCTCGTGGACCACCTCCTTGATCGTGCGCTCTACCAGTCGTTCTCGATCGCGGGGCAGTCCGTAGTACTCGCTGCGCAACCTGTGCGTGGACACGAGAGCGCCCGGACCGTCGAGCTGCGCCTGCCCGAACACGAAGGTGAGAACGGGGATGAACAGGTCCACCCTGGTAATCCCGACGATCTTGCTGTCGGGGTCCGAGTGGTGACGCAGCAGACCTGCCAGGATGAGGGTGGCGTTGTACTGCCCGCGATCCGCCGAGTAGTACCGCGGCAAATCCATCTCGAGATCGACCGCGTCCACAGGATGGCCCAGGACCAGGGCCGATCCCTGTACGATGCGCTCCGCCCACGACGGAGCGTACCCGTTGAGAAAGCCGAGATTAATCCGAGTGGCCACTAAAGGCGCTCAATGTCGTAGCGTCGGAGCTTGTTGTAGAGCGTGCCCCGGTCGATGCCGAGTGCCGCGGCCGCTCGCGTGATATTCCCCTTCTCTGCCCTCAGTACTCGCTCGATGTGGCGTCGCTCAATGGCCGCCAGCGACGAGCCCTCCGGTTCCGCTTCCGAACGGGCGAGGGGAAGCGGTAGATCCTCCGGCTGAATCGAGGGTTCCCGGCCGATTACCATGGCCCGCTCCACCGCATTCTCCAGCTCGCGCACGTTGCCGGGCCAGGAATACGAGACCAGCAGTGCCTCCACCTCCGCAGATACGTCCTTCACCGGCTTGCCCATTGCGTGCGCGTACTTCTCGATGAAATGCCGGGTCAGCGCCGGAATGTCATCCGGCCGGTCACGGAGTGGGGGCAGGTCGATCACGAACACGTTGATTCGGTAGTAGAGATCCTCCCGGAAAGTCCCCTCCTCGATGAGGGCCTCCAGGTCACGATTCGTGGCGCAAACCAGCCTGAAGTCGGAAGTGATCTCCTGGTTGCCCCCCAGTCGGTGGAAGCGTCGGGTCTCGAGGACTCGAAGCAAGTCGACCTGCATCTTGGTGGGGATGTCCCCGATCTCGTCGAGGAACAGCGTGCCTCCATGCGCCAGCTCGATCTTGCCCTTCCTGCGGTACTGTGCGCCCGTGAACGCCCCCTTCTCGTGGCCGAAGAGCTCGCTCTCCAGGAGAGTCTCGGGGATCGAGCCGCAGTTGACGGCCACGATCGGGAAGAACCGACGCTCACTCTGCGAGTGGATGGCCCTGGCGATCAACTCCTTCCCGGTTCCGCTTTCCCCCCGGATCACCACGTTGGCGTCCGTTCCCGCGACGGTCGAGATCATCTCGAGAACCCGTCGCATCCTCGAACTGTCGCCGATGATCGGGGACGGAAGGGTGAGCTCGGAGACCTTGGCCTTGAGGCGGGTATTCTCCGCCTCCAGATGACGCTGCTTGAGGGCATTGCGAACCGTGTTGGAGAGCTCGTCGGGGTCGACGGGCTTGGTCACGTAGTCGAACGCTCCCAGCTTCAGGGCCTCGACGGCCGTCTCCACCGAGGCAAAGGCCGTGAGGATGATGATGGCCGCATCCTTGTCGATCTCGCGGATACGTCGCTCCAGCGTGATGCCGTCCATGCCCGGCATCTTGAGATCGATGATCACGATGTCATAGGGTCCGGAATGCATCCGCTGCAGGGCGGCATTGCCATCTTCTGCGGTCTCGACCGCGAAGCCGTCCTCGAGGAACCACTCCCGCAGGGAGTTCCGGACGGACAGCTCGTCGTCGACGATCAGAATCTTCTTGCCGTTCTTCATGTCCGCCACTCGTTGATGTCCAGCTCGTAGGTGGATGGAGGAGCCGTGACCGGCTCCCGGGGCAGTTCGATCACGAAGGTGGTGCCGGCTTCAGGACCGGACTCGACCCGAATGCTGCCACCGTGGCGGCTGATGATGCCGTACACGACGGCGAGGCCCAGGCCCACGCCGCTGGTCTCCGCCTTGGTGCTGAAGAAGGGGTCGAAGATCCGGTCCCGGATGCCCTCGGGGATTCCACTTCCCGTGTCCTCGACCGCCAGCAACACGCTGTGCTCGGGGTCAGCTTCACCCGGCCCGGTTCTGAGGGTGACTTGACCACCCTCCGGCATCGCCTCCACGGCATTGATCATCAGCGCGAGCAGGGCCTGAACGATCTGGTCGCCGTCGCACACGACCGTGTCGTCGGACAGGTCCGGCAAGACCGTCACCTCGACCGAGCCGAGCTGCAGGTGGTGCCCGGCCAGGTTGGTGACCCGCTCGACCAGCTCGTGCAAATGCTCGGGCTTGAACTCGTGAGGGGACTCGCGGGCGTAGGTCAGAAGGTCCTTTACGATACGCCCGCACCGCATGGACTCGGAGCGAATCAGATCCAACTCCTCGACGATCTTGTCCCTGCGCGCCCCCTCCGCCATGTCCTTCTCGACCTTGCGGGCGATCACACGGGAGTACGTCACGATGCCGGATAGGGGGTTGTTGAGTTCATGGGCCACGGTCGCCGCCATGCGGCCCAGCGAGGCCGCCCGCTCCACCTGGATCATCTGCCGGCTGATCGATTCCAGCTCGGCCGTCTTCTCGGTCACGCGATCTTCCAGCGTATGCGACCAATCCCTCAGTTCGGCGTCGGCGGTCTTGAGGTTGCGGGCCATCTCGTTGAACGAA
>JAMJQV010000309.1 GCA_023554435.1 Gemmatimonadota bacterium
GATCGGCTGGCCCGTCGCTGGATCGAGACGGACGGAGACCTGTCCGAGGTATCGAGAGAGCTGATCGATCTGGACGAGGCCTGGGACCCGGAGCTCCGGAAGTTCCGCACGCCGCAGGACTGGATGACCGCCATGCTCCGCGCTGTCGGCGCCCGGGAGGTGCCGGAGCCGGTCGGACGCCTGCTGCAGCAGCTCAGGCAGCCCCTGTGGGCGCCAACGTCGCCCAAGGGATACGGCGACACGAAAGGGGAGTGGGCCGATCCGGACAGCCTGCTCAATCGGGCGGAGCTGGCCCGCAGCACGGCCGATAGACTGCTGGCGGCGAGGCGGAGTCGAAGGTCCGGCGGGCAAGCGGCTTCCCCCGCCGATCCCTCCAGGCTCCTGGACGTAGTGGACATCTCGGCCGACGACCCACTCGGGACGCTGCTGACCGACGACGCCATCTCTGCTGACGAGCGCACGGCGCTGGTGTTTGGCGGACCGTCGTTCCAGTGGAGGTGAGTATGCTCAGACGTGACTTCGTACTCGGGATGTGTGCAGGCGGACTGGCGACTTTCTCCGCGCCCCTGGTCAGCTTCGCGAGGGTGCCGGGCCGCGGCCGACTCGTCTTCGTGCTGCTGCGCGGTGGATTCGATGGCCTTGCGGCCGTCGTCCCGTACGGAGATCCCGGGTATCAGTCTCTCCGGGGCGCGATGGCCTACGAGCCGACGGACCTCGTGGAACTGGGCGATGGCTTCGGGCTCACGCCCGGCCTCGCCCCTCTGGCGGACCTGTGGCAGGCAAACGAACTGGCGGTCGTGCACGCCATGGCGATTCCGTATCGGACGCGAAGCCACTTCGACGGTCAGGCGATCCTGGAGACGGGGCTGGGCGGTCCCGACGGCGCCTCCGACGGGTGGCTGAACCGGCTCCTGCAGGTCATGGACGGCGAGCGCACGGGATTGGCCGTGGCCGCCGGCCTGCCTCGCTCCCTTTCGGGCGAGTTCCCGGTGGCCACCTGGTCACCCGTGGAGCTTGGAGTGCTGGACGACGGATACCTGGAGCGCCTGCACGTGCTCTACCGGGCCGACCGAGCTCTATACGACCGGTTCGAGGCGGGCCTTCAGATGCGCGAGGTGGCCTCGGATGACGGCATGTCGGCGGACATGCGTGGCCGCGGGCGACAGGGGCGAATCGCGCCCGTGATGCGGGCCGCCGCCCGTTTCATCAACGCGCCGGGTGGGCCGAACGTGGCTGCCGTCGAATTCGGCGGCTGGGACACGCATGCCAACCAGGGCATGGCCGGAGGGAACCTGGACCGGCTGCTGGGCCAGCTGGCCGAGGGGATCATGGCGTTTCGGGAGGAAGCCGGCGCCAGCTGGGCCGATACGACCATGGTCGTGATGACCGAATTCGGCCGCACCGCTCGGCCGAATGGAACCGGCGGTACGGACCATGGGACCGCAGGGGCGGGATTCGTGATCGGTCCCGGGATTTCACGGAGCCACGTGCTGACCGACTGGCCGGGTCTCGCCGAGCAATCGCTCTACGAAGGACGCGACCTGAGGCCTACCCTCGATACAAGGGCCATTCTGAAGGGCGTCATCGGTGGCGCGTTCGATCTCACCGCCGCGCAGACCGGGCGGGTGTTTCCCGGGTCGGACGGGGTACGACCCGTCTACGACCTGATCGGTTGAGCCAGCCTCTCGGACTGGTGGCTGGCGTGCGGCGTGGCTACCCCGCGGCGTCCCACTCCTCGTCGGTCGCCGGCTCTTTCTGGTATTCCATCACCATGTGCCACGTACCGTCCCTCTTCACGAGCAGGGCCTCGAAGTGCAGCAGCGCGACCTGCTCTTCTCCATCCTCCGGCTTGAACGTATAGCGGAACATCCCGGTCTCGTGGGCCGTCGACCCGTCGTTCAGGCGTTCGGTGAGCCGGAACGCGACTCCGGCGACGGCTCTTCCCGTGCGCGTGTCGTCGAATCCCTGCTTCCAGGCCTCCAGAGCGCCGCTGATCGGAACGGTTCCGGAGCCCTGCATTACCAGCACGGCGTCAGGATGATACAGGGAGGCGTAGCCCTCGAAGTCGCCTTCGACGACAGTCTGCGCGACTTCGGTCCAATAGGCATCGAGCTCCGTCACGACCTGGGCGGAGACGGTCGGGGGTGACACGAACAGGGCCGCGACCGCAGCCCATTTCAGGTGACTCATCATCGTGTCTCTCCTATTCGAGCGGCTCGAACCGCGCCGTGAAGTGCCGAAGGAACGACGGTTCGTACGTGATCTCGTAGCCGCGCATCGCAGCCCGTCGATCGTACACGTTGAGAATCGCCTCTACCACGTAGTCCACGTGACTCTGCGTGTATACGCGCCGCGGAATGGCCAGCCGAACGAGCTCGCTTCGCGCCGCTACCGGCTTGCCGGTCTCAGGGTCCTTGTGGCCGAACATCACGCTGCCGATCTCCACGCCACGGATGCCCGCCTCCCGGTACAATTCGACGGTAAGCGAGATGCCTGGGAACTCGAGAGGTTGGATCTGCGGACACATCGCTGCGGCGTCGATGTACACGGCATGCCCGCCGGGCGGCTGCACGATCGGAACGCCGGCCGCGCTGATGTGGTCCCCC
>JAMJQV010000310.1 GCA_023554435.1 Gemmatimonadota bacterium
CTGGCGCTGGGTCTCTCCCGTCAACGCGGTCAACTGCGTTACCGCAATCGACAGGTCTTCGATCTGGCGTCCGAGATCCACCCGGCCAGAAATGTCACGGCGCTGCTGGACGTTGAGGCTGTCCAGCAGCACCGATCGCAGCTGCCTGATTTCCGTCATCAGGCTGTCCCTCTGGGCGCGTTCCGCTTGCATCTGCGCCTGCAACGTGGATTCGAGATCCGCCACGTCGCTCTTCATGGCGCATGATGCGCCCAGAAGGGTGAATGATGCCGTTATGAGAACTCTACGGATCAAAGAGCGTCCATGTTCTCGATGACGAACTCGGAACGTCTGTTCATCTGCCAGGCGTCTTCGTTCGAACCCTGGGCTACCGGCCGTTCCTTACCGTAGCTGACGGTAGTGAACATGTCTTCCGACAGGCCGAGGCTCACCAGGTAGCGAACCGTGCTGTCCGCACGCCGCTGACCCAGTGCCAGGTTGTACTCGATCGAGCCGCGCTCGTCGCAGTGCCCTTCGATCGTGAGCTTGACGCCCGGGAACTCCTGCAGAACTTCGGCCTTGGCCGCCAGCACCGCAGCTGCATCATCCCGGATGTTGTACTTGTCGAAATCGAAGTGGACGCGCTCGCGAATCACCATGATCGCATCGATCAGAGCGATCTGGCCGCCCGCCGTGTTTGCGCACTCGGTGCCGGCATAGTCGCGCTGGGCCTGCGTGTACAGGCTGTGAGCCCGATCATAGTTGCCGGCTGCCATCGCCGACGCAGCTTCGCGGCACAGACGTGCGGCAGCAGCTTCGCGCTCGGCGGCCCGCACGGCAGCGAGGCTGTCGGCGTCAGGCGCGGGTACGGTCTCGGCCACCACTGGCGGCGGCTCGGGTGCCGGGTTCCCGGCGCAGGCGGCAACTCCCACGGCGAGGAGAACCAGGAGAGCTGCGATCCTACCATTGAGACGCATCTTTTACGCTCCTTTTCAGTGAGTCGCGAACTCCCGGAACGGGATGTCGGATCTCGTACGGTCGTGACACTTGAGCTAGTTCCATCGGAACCGCTGTATTGTATACTGCCCGCGCGCGCTTGCCAAGCCGTAAGCGCCCTGCTTTTTGGGCCTCAGGAACCAGGCGCGACCGGTCCCGACCAGTGCGGTAGCTGATCCACCTGGTTGACCGTTATGGACCGGAGCCTGCCGCTCACCGTATCCAGCACCCACAGCGCGTAGTAGCCGCGCAGCGTGCCGGCGAATACGAGGTGCCTGCCGTCCGGGGCCCAACTCGGATCTTCGTTGCTCCCGCGCGACGTCAGGACGCGGCGATCCGTCCCATCCGGGTTGACCGTCACGATCTGGAACCAGCTGTCCACCCACGTGTGGTAGGCGATTCGATCACCGCGCGGTGACCAGTGCGGCGAGGTCGCATATCCGCGTTCCCCGAACACGTACCGACTGACGATCGATGGATCGCCGCCCCGCTGCAGATCCATGACATAGATCTGCGGATTGCCGAGCGGAGTGGACGTGATCGCGAGCGAGCGTCCGTCCGGGGAGTAGGACCCGCCCAGGGTCTCACCCGTCGACGTGTAGGTCACCCGGCGGGTGCAGCAGAGCGGATCACGCTGGATCTCGAACAGTTCCGTGTGATCGTCTTCGGTCCGTCCGAACAGGATCCGCCGTCCGTCCGGCGAGTATACCGGCGTCACGTTGATTCGCCCGATATCGGAGATCACCGCTTCGGCTCCTGTAACCAGGTCGATCTCGTAGATCACCGGCTTGCCCGACTTGTACGACACGTACACGACGAAGCGTCCATTCGGAGACAGCTCAGGAGACATCACGATCGCGCTGTCGTTCGTCGCGGCCTCGTGCGTGAGTCTCCGCAGGCCGTAGCCGTCACTGTCGATCAGGAACAGGTCAGAGGCAGTGGGCGTGACCATGCGCCGGAACACGATGCGCGACGCCGCGATGCCGGGCTCGCCGGTGGCCCACGTCACGACCTCGTCGGACACCCGGTGGACCGCCATCCGGAAGTCGGAGTCGGTGGGACGCGGGAGTGAGAACGCCTTCACTTCCTTCAGTTCGGAGAACACTACGTCGTGCAGGCTTACCCGGAGAACAGGCTGCGCCGCCGTCCCCGTGACCTCGGACACCACGAGCCACACCGCGCCCAGCTGATTCCACAGCCCGTAATTGACCGGACCGTCGGTCGAAAGGTCTTCGGGGACCGGGATGATCTCGAACCGGTCGGCGTAGTCGAGGTCTCGTCGCAGGATGCTGTCCACCTGCACGGCGTAGTCGGCCAGCGTCCCGTCCGACTCGACCGGAGTCATCACGAGGCCGGGCAGGTAGCCCGGCGTATACGTGATGCCGACCCGAACGTCACCGGGATCCTGCGCTCTGCCCACACCCGTGAACGTCACCATCCAGGCCAGGAACAACACCCCAACCGTCGCTAGCTTCCGTCCCGTCATCACTCGGCTCACCTCACAAAGAAGCTGGATCGAAGAAGAAAGACACTCTCAACTGGTCGCGGGGCCAGGCGGCCGGCAGGGGGCCAAAGGCCCTGGCCCTGCCCGCGGCTTCCACCGCCCCATGCGCCTCCAGGTCGAAGGCCAGGTCCCCGGAGCGCTGGATCCACTCGATGTCGCTGGTAGACCCGTCGCTCTCGATCGTGAATACCACCTCTGCTCGCAGGTTGCGATTCCCGGTGGGGGGCCTCCAGTACCGGTGCACCTGGAGAATGATGTTCTCGAGGTACTGCGGATCGACGAAGGCCGCTCCCTCCAGGTGGACGTTGATCGGATCGTCCCCCTCTTCGGGCCCGCGCGACGGTTCCTTGGACGGTTCCACCGGAGGGGGCTGCTCCACCACGGTGGGGACTTCGGTTCGCGGCTTCGGGTCGGGGGTGGGCTCGGGCGGAGGCGGACGGTTCTCCTCCTCGTCGACCTTGGCCGGCTCCGGCTTCAGACGCATGGGGGCGCTCTCGTCCGCCGCCGCGACCAGGTGCACGCGAAACGTCTGAGCCGGAAGCGGTCGCGGCGCCATGTACGCTCCAGCCACCGCCATCGCGATTCCGACCACCGCGTGCAGGATCGTCGACGCGATCAGTGCACCGGGCGGCATCTTGTGCCGTTCACGTCCCCCGCTCACGCGTCCCCCGCTCTCTTCCGCACGGCCTCAGCGATCCGTGTCCGGATCTGCGATCAGGCTGACGGCGTCGATCTCCGACTCCTTGAGCGTGCCGATGACCCACAGCACCGACCCGTACGGCACGTCTCGATCTCCCCTCACGTAGACCGTCGGCCCACCCTTGCGTTCGACCATCTGAACGATCGTAGCCGCGAACTCCTCGCGAGTGAAGACATCGTCATCGACGAAGATCTGTCCGTCCCGGTCCACCGTGATCACCAGCCCCTCGGCCACCTGCAACGGAGCCGAAGGGGCCTTCGGAATCGCCACCTCGACGCCGCCCTGTAGGATCGGCGCCGTGATCATGAAGATCACGAGCAGGGTGAACGCCACATCGACCAGGCTCGTGACGTTGATCTCGGCGCGCACCGGGAGACCGCTATCGAGCCCGCCTCCGAGGCGACCGCCGATCATACCCGGCCCTCCCTGGCCAGGGTGCCGATGAACTCGCTGGCAAAGCCCTCCAGCTCACCGGTGAACAGGCCCAGCTTCGCCGCATAGTGGTTGTACGCGATCACTGCCGGAATCGCGACGGCGAGGCCCACCACCGTGGTAACGAGAGCTTCCGCGATTCCCGGGGCCACGGCGGCGATGTTGGCTGATCCCTGCGATGTGATTCCGATGAAGGAATTCATGACACCGACGACCGTCCCCATCAGGCCCAGCAGCGGGCTGATCGACCCGATGATGGCCAACCAGGGCAGACCGTGCGCCATGTCGTCCCGCTCCTCGGCCAGCTCCTTCTCCAGGACCAGTCGCAGTGTATCCAGTTGTGCCGACGAGAGACCGGGCGCATCCGGCCCGTCGTCGCGCAGGGCCGTAGGACGAAGCTCGGTGAAGAAGTTCACTCCGCGTCGAAAGACCCTCGTGTATGGGGATTCCTCGAGCCGCGTCAGCGTCTGATAGACGTCCCTCAGGCCCGTGGCGGATTCCATTCCGGCCACGAACGTGTCCCCTGACTGCCGCATCTTCCGGAACTCGGACCACTTCCAGAAGATCATCACCCACGAGAACAGCGAGAAGGCCGCCAGGATGATCAGGATGACTTTCGTGACCGGAGTGGCGTGGGCAATCAAGTCCCACGGAGTCGAGGCGATCGTGTTCCCCTGCTGTAGCATCGCGGTCAGGGACGGA
>JAMJQV010000311.1 GCA_023554435.1 Gemmatimonadota bacterium
TGAGGACCCCGATGCCCTCAAGCAGGAGTCGGGCAGCCAGGAGGCCTGGCAGCAGTTCATCGACGCCCGCTCGGCACTGTACGACTGGCGACTCGACGAAGCTGAATCCGGATTCAGGGCGGCCATCGATCACGATCCAGCCTTCGCGCGCGCTCACCACTACCTCGCAGTGACCCTCTTCTGGCACACGAGCCGGGACATAGCGCGGCGTACGGAACTCCTCCCGTCCATTCAGCGGATCACCACCGAGGCGCACCGCCTGGCGAGCGCCGCTGACCTCAACCCGGCCCTCGAGCGCCACATCGGAGGGCTGCACTCCTTCGTGTCCGGTGACTACGAATCGTCTCGAAGGCACTTCAACGAGCAGATCGAAACCGACTCGACGGACACCGAGGCCCTTCTGTTTCTCGGCGTGGTCGAGTGGACGGACCCCTGGCTGGCCGAGGGGAGCGACCCGCCGCAACCGAGGGGGGATGTCAATCTGGCTCGCCAGGCGTTCCAGACGAGCAGTCGTTTGTGGCCTGATTTCCAGCTCAGTCGTGGGATGCAGTTCGAGATCACGGTCGATCTCAGCGACTACTGGAGAAGTCCCATGTGTCCGATGTTCATGACCCCGGACGAGGAGCTGGTGGCGCCGCCGTACCAGGAACCCTTCGACGCGGACTGGGTGGCCCTGTATCCGATCCTAGAGGGTGATTCGATCCAGTGGGTACGGTGCGAGGATGCGTTCGACTGGGAAGACAGGGTCGGAGCGCGCGTCGAGTTCGTGCCGTCGGCGGAAAGTCTGTACCAGGAGAGCATCGCTGACATCGAACGTTGGGCCCGGTTCGCTCCGGATCAGGCGCGGCCGCGCGAGGAATGGGCCGACCTGGTGCTCTGGTGGCGGTCACGGCTGGCCTGTGACGCTGACACGTCGGTGGCCAACGAACTGACCAGAGAGGCGCTCAATCACCTGGAGGCTGCACTCGCCCTCAGCGCCGACACGACCCCGAAGCTGAAGATCGACCATGCGGTACTGCGGATGGCCGCGGGGCTGACCGATGCGGCGGCGACTTCACGCCTGGTCGATAGGGCGTTCCTGGAGATGGAGCAGCCTGCCGGTGAGCCGTTCGCGATACCGTCGTGGGCGGCGGCAAATGCATACCTGGCGGCCGGGCAGCCGTCCAAGGCGATCGATCATATGCGGGGAGTCTGGGCGAACGAGGACCGTTCGACTGAGGACCCCTCAGATCCCGAGATCCGCCACGAGCACGGCGATGTGTTCCAGCACTTGGGTGAGATTCGGGTACTCGGTGCGGTCGGGGCCACCGGGCCTCGCCTGGATGAGGCCGTAGCTGAAGTGAACTGGGCCTGGTCCGCCCCGGGGTACCCCGATCCCGAGCGTCGCCGCGCGGTGCTGCGCCGATCGACTTCGCTGATTGAGCGATCACGGTCCGCAGACATCCGGCCGGCGCTCGCACTCGACCCGGAGGCCCGGAAGCTGTGGTTCTCCGACTGGGGCGACCTCGGGGAGGAGATCCCGGACGTGTGGCGCGGCCTCCTCGCGCTTGAGCACGGACCCGACAGTGCGGCTGTCTGGCTCACTCCCGCCGTCGAGCGCCTGGAAGCGATGCGGCGGCCCTACGCCACCGAGTACTTCATCACGGGCCTTCTTGCCCAGCAGGTCGGCGAGCACGAAACCGCGGCGGATCTGTTCGGCCGCATTCAGACGTGCCCGCAGCGGATCGGTCTGCTCGACATAGGCTGGGGGCTGACGCGCATGGGGCGTCTCTACCGGGCAAGGTCGCTGGAGCGGTTGGGGCGTCGCGCGGAGGCGGCCGCGGAGGTTTCGCGCGTCGAGGCCGAGTGGGCGGACGCCGAGCCGGAGTGCGCGGAGAGGGTGGAGGAGTAGCGAGGTGGGGAATCGTCGATTCGTCGGGATCACTGCGACGGCGGTGAGCCACATACCGAAGACACAGGAGGTGACAGATGCCAGGCAAGGTAAAGATGAGGGTCAAGAAGGAGGACCTGCTTCAGCATTGCATGTTCTGCGGAGCCGACCTGACCGCGGGCGAATCGCATGCAAAGACATGCGGTGTCAAGCCAACAGCCGACGCGACCTACTGTCCCCTCTGCGGCAAGAAGATCACAGGCAAGAGTCACACGTGCCCTGAGTCCTAGGCGACCACCGCATTTCTATTGACGACACATCAGATGAAGGGGCTCGCAACGAAATGGAGACTATAGCAAGGGTTGGAAGACCTATGCGAAGATCAGGTTCGGATAGGCACTCCAAGGTTGGTTGGCCCGTCGATGTGAGTTGACGCAAAGAGCGCCCGGCCTCTCAGCCGGGCGCTCTCGCCACATCAATCCACCGTCGCGCCTCAGCGCCTCAACGGCGCGTCATCGGCCTGCGGATCAGCTCTTCGCCAGCTCCTGCACCGTCTCCGCCAGCTTCCACAGCTTCTCACTGTGCTCTGACTCTGCGGCGAGCTGCTTAAGGTGCGTCGCCATCTGGCTGAGACCGGCCTCCCGCTCGGAAGCAGGAGCGTTCTCCATCTCCGTCAGGGCCGAGCGCGCCATGGCCACGCCCTGCGCATTCATTCCGCCCGCCCTCTCGAGCTGGTCCACGTACGCCTGCGCGAGCGCGAACGTCGCCGGCCAGTAGAACTTCTGCTGGCCCTGCACGTTGAAGTGGTCGAACCGGACGCTGCGGGCCGCCTCGATCTCGTTCTCCGAGATGAACTCGCTCGGCACGAGCTCCAGGATGTCCAGGCCGCGGGCGATCTCGGAGCTGACGATCAGTCCGTTGTACCAGTACACGGACCAGGTGCCGCCATTGGCCATCTGGGTCGCGTCCACCGGACCGCGATCGAAGAAGGCGATCTCGACCGGGTTCGCCGGGTCCGTCCAGTCGAAGACCGAGATGCCGCCCTGGTACCAGGACTGCACCATCACGTCACGGCCGGGGATCGGAATGAGCGAACCGTTATGGGCGACGCAGTTCTCTTCCGTGGTCTGCGGCGCCGGCATCTTGTAGTAGCTCTGGAAGCTCATCTGGCCCTCGGCGATCACGAACAGGGCGTTGGCGCCCCACTCGTACGGGTCGTCGTAGCGGCACTTCGGCCCGCCGCCGCCGCCCCACTCGTCGCTGAACAGGATCGAGCTGCCGTCGTTGTTGAAGGTGGCCGAGTGCCAGTAGCTGAAGTTCGAGTCCGACACCGCCGCGATCCGCACCGGATTCACCGGGTCGCTGATGTCGAGCAGGAGTCCGTAGCCCTCGCAGGCGCCGCCCGCGAGACCGATCTCCGGGTACAGCGTGATGTCGTGGCACTGCGTGGGTCCGGGGCGCGGACCGTCTCCCTCTTCGCCGCCCCCGCCGAACATCTGCTCGATCATCGCCGGAAGCGCCTCGCGCAGGGCCGCACTGTCCGCTGCCGTCGGCGCACCCTCGCCGCCGCGCTGCGCCACCTGCTGGGCCAGCAACTGGTTGGCGAAGCCGTCGGGCAGGACGAACGTCTGGCCCTGGAATTCGGCGATGAACGCGCCGCGCGCCCTGGCCTCTTCCATGGCCCGGATGTCACCAGGGGCCTGGCCGTGCTGAGGAGCCTCGACGAGACCCTGGAAGATCCTGGGCGAGGATACGATCGCCGCCGCCTCCGGATTCGCCAGCGGCACCTGGATCACCTCGATGCGGAACAGGGCCGAATTGGGGTCCTCGTCCGGCGACAGGCCGGAGCAGCCCGGAAGCTCCTCTTCGGGACGCACCGGTGCGGAGCCCGAGACGTAGACGTACACGTTCTCCCTGTCGTTCGGATCCACCAGCAGCGAGTGGGTGTGCGAGCCGCGGCACGTCTGCACGTTCGCGATGTACACGGGGTTCTCGATATCGCTGATGTCGAAGATCCGAATGCCGCGCAGCCGGTCCTCGCTGATGCGCTCCTGCACGCCTTCCGTACCGCAGTCGAGGCGGCCCCCCATGCCCTCGCCGGACACGAACAACAGGTTCCGGTACACGGAGACGTCGCTCTGCGAAGCGGGGCAGACGTACCCCTTCACCAGGACGGGCTCCTTGGGATTCGAGATGTCCCAGATCTGGAAGCCGTTGTAGTTGCCCTGGATGGCGTATTGGTCCTTGAACGCGAGGTCGGAGTTGCTGACGCCCACGAAGGCCTCGGGCGGCGGAGTCGCCGACAGGAGGCCCAGGTTCCAGATCGCCTCTTCCGCGTCCAGCAGTCCGGCTCCCAGTCCCACGCGTGGGTCGGGCATCTGGACGTCGGTCTCGGGGGTCGGCGCGGTCTTCAGCGGCTCGGTGGCCGACGAAGGCGTGTTCAGGGCCGGGTCGGCAGCGGCCGACGTGCCGCCCGACGAGGCGCACGCGGTCATGCCGAGAAGTCCGGCCGTCGCGACGACGAGCCACGCGGACCTGAGATGCGCCGCGATCCGTCGGGATCCGGCGCGGGAAGAGAAGGGGGCTTCGGAACTCATCGAACTCATGGGGCTTCCTTTTCGGGGGTCTGACGGAAAGTCTGTTTTCGAGATGCTCAACGGCCACCGTCCGACTCGGTCGAGGCGGCCATGTCGTCCAGCATCATCTGCATGCGGTTGATCTCGGTGATCTGATCCACCTGCACGTCCGAGGCGAGTTTGAACACGGCCTCGTCCTGTCCCGTACCGTCCACGGCGAACAGATCTTCGACCATGGTGACGGCCCCGGCGTGGTGGCCGATCATGTAGGTCAGGAACAGGCGATCGAACTCGGGTCCGAACGCGGCCGCGAGCTCCTCGAGTTGCGCCTGGGTCAGCATGCCGGGCATGTCGTGCTCGGCCATGTCGTGCATCGAATGATCAGCGGCCGGAGCGGGCTCCTGGTGATCGGCGTGCGCCCTGCCCGCCTCGTGCGTGGCAGTTCCGCTCGGACCTCCCTCCGGCGACTTCATCTCGATCGTGAGGTTCAGGCCGTCGATCTTCACCTGCGGAACCGGCTGTCCACGATCGTCCAGCCATCGCTGCATGAGAGCGATCTCGTCCCGCTGGGCGTTGATGATTCGCGCGGCCAGGGTCTGCACGGACTGACTCGCGCCATGTGTGGGGGCGAGTTCGGACATGATCAGGGCCTGCGCGTGATGCGAAATCATCCCGGTGACGAACTCGACGTCCGCATTGGTGAAGCGCATGCGGGCGCTGTCCTGGCGGGCCCGGTACAGGGCCTCGATCTCGGCGTTCGAGAGACTGGCCGACTCTGCGCGCGAGTCCGCGTCTGTGTCCTGGTCGGTGTCCTGCGCTCGCGCGAAGTCGGGGCTGAACATCGCTGCGAAAACCAGCATAGCCGCTACCACGCGGCGCGTATGTGCCGTCATTCGATCGTTCGTTTCGTGGTTGTGGGTCCTTCGCGCGGCCTGGCCGCATGCCTCGGGTCAGGACCGAATACCTCGGATACCGCCGCAAAGTTTCATTGCGAAGGCCCAAGAAGGGCA
>JAMJQV010000312.1 GCA_023554435.1 Gemmatimonadota bacterium
CGGAGAGGGCCAACGGAAGGGTCTTCTACAACGGCAAGCGCTACAAGCTGCACCTCAACATCCACTGGATGTGGAACGAGTCCAGGGAAGAGATGTTCACCGAGCGCTTCGTCGCCTGGATCAAGTAGCGGGCTCCCCGCTCGGCTCATACCACCCTTTCGCAGAAGAGGGCGGCATCCCTGCCGCCCTCTCTTCCATCACAAATCCGCTACCACCTCCGCGCGGTTGGGGTGAGGCTCCGAAGGAGGCTTTGGCAGAGCGCCGACGGAGACCCCGCGCTCCCATCCGCTTCGAAGGCCTGGTGTGATCCGACGGGGGATTCTAGCGAAGCCCCGAGGAGACCCCGCAGCGGCTATGCCGCGAGGAGGCTCCGAAAGGGCGCAGCGCCCCCCGGAGGATTACGCCAGCCTTCCGTGGCACTTCTTAAACTTCTTCCCGCTCCCACACGGACACGGGTCGTTCCGGCCTACATCTTCCCCGCCCTGTAGCGGGGCTTCAGGACGTATGACCTGCTGCGTAGGCTTGGCCTCCGGCTGCTTCAGCGCCGTGGCCGCCACTCCCGTCGCCGCGAGCTCGGCGGTCTCGGCCCGCGCGGCACGCGGCGGACCGGACGCGGCCATGGGGCCGGTGGCCGGCGCTCCGCTGCCGGTTCCCGCCAGCTCGCTCGGGCCGCTCATCGAGCTGACCTGCGGCGGCCGGAGAGCGGGGCGCATCTCCACCTGCGCCCGGAACACCAGGTTCGACAGGCTCTTCCGCAGGTCGGCCATGAGGTCCACGAAGGCGGCGTAGGCTTCCTTCTTGTACTCGACCAGCGGATCCCGCTGCCCGTAGGCCCGGTACCGGATCGACTCGCGCAGGTGATCCAGGTCGTACAGGTGCCCATTCCACTTCTCGTCGATCACGGACAGTACGATGAAGCTGAGAATCCGCTCCCAGTTGTCACCAAAGCTGTCGATCTTCTCGTGGTACGCCCCGTGGACGAAGTCCAGGACCGCGTCCATCAGCTCGTCCGTGTCCTTCCACGGGACCTCGGCCGGGGCAAGGCCGTCCGTCGGGAGCCACGAAGCCACCAGGAAGTAGTCCAGGAGGAGGCGCTCCCGCAGCGCAGACAGGTCCCACTCGTCAGCGTGCGAGCCGGGCTCGATCACCGTCTCGACCACCTCGATGACCGATCGCTCGATCATCTCCCAGGCCTCACCCTTCAGGTCCTCTCCACCCTCGAGACCGAACAGCCGCAGGTCGTAGATCACCTCGCGCTGCTGGTTCATCACGTCGTCGTACTCGAGGAGCCGCTTCCGTGCCTCGAAGTTCTGGAGTTCCACGCGCCGCTGTGCGCGCTCGATCGACTTCGTCATCCAGGGGTGGGTGATGACCTCGCCTTCCTCGGCGCCCAGGCGGTCCATGACCTTGGCGACCCGCTCGGTCCCGAACAGGCGCATCAGGTCGTCTTCGAGCGACAGGAAGAACCGGCTCGATCCCGGATCACCCTGTCGGCCGGCCCGACCTCTGAGCTGGCGGTCGATCCGTCTCGACTCGTGTCTTTCGGTACCCAGGATCTGCAGACCGCAAGGCGGGTCCACGTAACAACCGAGGGCCTTCACCTGGCCCTGGTCGAGGTCCTCTTCCTCGGTCATCTGGCCGAACGCCGGCTCGGCCGATCGAATCCCGCACACCTGGCACTTCACGAGGGCCGCCCCGAGCTTAATGTCGGTTCCACGGCCGGCCATGTTGGTGGCGATCGTGATCGCGCCGGGCTGTCCCGCCTGCGTCACGATTTCCGCCTCGCGCTCGTGCTGTTTGGCGTTCAGGACCTGGTGTTGCAGCCCCCTCCGCTTGAGCATGCGGGAGACCTTCTCCGACACGTCCACGCTCGTCGTACCCACCAGCATCGGCAGGCCGCGCCGGTGCAGGCGCTCGATCTCGTCGAGCAGGGCGGCGAACTTCTCCCTCTTGGTGCGATACAGCAGGTCCTCGTCGTCCATCCGGCGCACCGGACGGTTGGTGGGAATGACGACGACCTCGAGGCCGTAGATCTCGTGGAACTCGCCTTCCTCCGTCTCCGCCGTACCGGTCATGCCGGCCAGCTTGGAGTACATGCGGAAGTAGTTCTGGATCGTGATGGTGGCCAGCGTCTGGGTCTCTCCGCGGACGCTCACGTTCTCCTTGGCCTCGACCGCCTGGTGAAGGCCGTCGCTCCACCGCCGTCCGGTCATCTTGCGGCCCGTGAATTCGTCGACGATCACGACCTCGCCGTTCTCGACGACGTACTCCACGTCCTTCTCGTACAGCGAGTGCGCCTTCACGAGCTGGTGGATGATGTGCAGGCGCTCGGACTTCTCGGCGTAGTCCCGCTCCAGCTGCTGGATCTTGTCGCGCGTCTCGTCCGGACCCAGCTTCGCGTCGTCCTCGACCTGCTTCACCACCTCCGAAATGTCCGGTATCACGAACGCGTCCGGATCTCCCGGACTCAGGATGTCCTGCCCCCGATCGCTGATCTGGATCGTGTGACCCTTCTCGTCGGTCGTGAACAGAAGCATCTCGTCGATCTCGGCCATGGCCTTTTCGCGCATGACCCCGGCCTCGGTGCGCTGGACGATCTGCTTCACGCCGGTCTCGCTGAGCAGCTTCAACAGGCGGCGGTTCTTCGGCGCCCCCCGCCGGGCCGCCAGGAGGAGCTTGCCCGTCGTGAACTCGCTTGCGTCCTCCGCGTCCTCGTCCTCCAGCTTGGCCAACTCCTTCTCGCCCTGGGCCACCAGTTCACTCACGATGGCCGTCTGCTTGCGGACCAGGCTGGCCACCTGTGCGTTGTACTTCTTGTAGGCCTGCTGGTCCTGCGCCTGCCCCACCGGGCCGCTGATGATCAGAGGGGTTCGGGCCTCGTCGATCAGGACCGAGTCCACCTCGTCGATGATCGCGTAGTTGTGCGCCCTCTGAACCCGGTCTTCCTGGCGGACGACCATGTTGTCGCGCAGGTAGTCGAAGCCGAACTCGTTGTTGGTTCCGTACGTGATGTCGCAACCGTACATCCCGCGCCGCACCTCGCTGCCCGGGGGGGTCTCATCGATACACCCCACGGTGAGCCCGAGGTACGTGAAGATCGCTCCCATCCACTGCGAGTCACGACGGGCCAGGTAGTTGTTCACCGTGACGAGGTGAGCGCCCTTGCCCGACAGAGCGTTCAGATACATGGGCAGCGTGGCCACCAGCGTCTTGCCCTCACCGGTCGCCATCTCGGCGATCTTGCCCTGGTGCAGGACGATCCCACCGATCAGCTGCACGTCGTACGGGACCATGTCCCAGGTCATCTTGTGACCCGTGACCTCGATCTCCCGCCCGAGCATACGTCGGCAGGCCTCTCGCACCGTCGCGAAAGCCTCCGGCAGCAGCTCGTCCAGTACCTCGTTGGTGGCCTCGGTGAGCTCGGTCTCCGCCCGGCTCATGCGCTCCGAGAGGTCCGCGCGCTTGGAGCTGTCTTCGGTGTGCCGTCGATCGTCCTTCAGGCCCCGTATCTCGTCTTCGAGCTTCTGCGTCCTTTCGCGGATGATCTCACGGAACTTGTCCGTCTGGGCCTTGAGCTCCTCTTCGGAGACCTCGCCCAGACGCTCTTCGTGCCGGAGGATGTCATCGACGATGGGTTGCAGCCGCTTCATCTCGCGCTGGAAGCGGGTGCCTACGACCTTCTGTACCATTCCCTTCAACATGTGCTGCGATCTTCCTTTGTTCGGCCGCGCCCCTTCAGGCGCGCGACTGAGTACGCCGCGCCGACCACGCCCGTTCGACCCGTGGTCGAAGGCGTTCCGGCACCATGTATCGAATTGACCGGCCCTCGTCCAGACGCCGTCGAATGCGCGTGCTGGAGAGATCTACCCTCGTGACTTCGATGACTTCGTGCGGGACGTCGGTCCCCTCGAACGCCTCACCCGGACGAGTCATTGCGGCCAGGCGCGCGAGGCTCAGTATGCGCTCCGGTGCCTTCCATCCACCGAAGGCCCGCAGCTGATCCGCCCCCACGATCAGAAACAGCGTCTCAGGATTCAGCTCCTGGTGCGCCCACTCCAGGGTGTCCACGGTCCACGAGGGCCCCTCACGACGCAGCTCGACGTCGCTCACCTGGATGCGATCGTCACCCTCGAACGCCCGGCACACGAGGTCCCACCGTGTGTCCGGGTCCAGCACCGCTTCCCGATGCGGCGGCCGGCCGGCCGGAACCACGACCAGACGATCGAGCTCGAGACGCTCGAGTGCGTCCTGCGTCACCACGAGGTGCCCGATGTGAGGCGGATCGAACGTGCCACCGAAGATCCCGACCCGTCCAGGCACGTCAGCCCTCGTCCCCGGCTGCCTCCGCGAGTTCCTGGGCCTGCTCCGAATCGGGGTACAGTTCCAGGAGGCGCTGCTGCACCAGGTCCGCCTCCATCTGGAAGCCTACCTTGGAGTAGCTGTAGTGCAGCACCAGCAGCGTCTCGGGAATGACATCGGCCTCCGGATACGTCTGCAGAATGTTCTCGAAGTAGATGATGGCCGACTCGTAGAACGTCCTGTCATAGTAGTACCTTCCGACCCTCAGCTCCTTGGCCGCCATCTTCTGCCGGGCCTGGGCCACCAGGTCACGCGCATCACCCACGAGCGGACTCCGCGGAAAGAACTCCAGGAGCCTCGTGCACTCCTCGATCGTCTTCTCCGTAAACTCCTGGTCGCGCGGCAGATCGGGCGACACGGCCCAGAACGACCGGCACACCCCGAACTGGGCGTCGTCGGCCAGCGGGCTGTTCGGACGGGACGTGGCCAACTGCCGGAACTCGTTCGCCGCCAGGAGCTCCTGATCCGTGTTCAGATACGACTCGGCCAGGAGGAAGCGGCTGCTGTCCGCCGTGGGATGAAGCGGTTCGCGCAGCAGGTGATCCCTGAATCCGCGGATGGCGTCATGGTACTTCTCCCTCTCGAAACGATCCACCGACCAGTCGAATCGAGCCCGCGGCGTGGCGCCCTCCGGCGGCATGGCCGGCTTGCAGGCCGCCAGCACGACGACGGCCAGCCACGCGCTCCAGGTGAAGCCCGTGCCCCAGTTTATCTTCAATCCCCCGCGTCCCCCAGATCGTCCCATTATCTCAGATATCCGTACCGGATCTCACGAATTCTCTCTTCAGCCATGGCCACCAGTGGGCCGCTGCGCGCCGGATTCAGCTCGAGTACGGCCAGAAAGTCGGACTCCGCCTCCTGGTATGCACCCCGCGCCAGGAGCATCTCTCCACGGTCGAAGTGGGCCCGGTCGAGGAGGGTCCGCGGCACGCCCTGTGCGATCAGCGCGTCCAGGTGGGCCTCCGCCGACCGGCTGCGACCCTGGCGCTGCTCCTCCTCCGCCACCACGAACAGGCAGTTTCCGTACTGCCATCGGACACCCGACCGGTCCGTACCGGCCGATCGTCCACGTCCGAGATAGCTCTCGAAGTACCCCAGGGCCTCCCGGCAGCCGCCCAGCTCCTGAAAAGTCCGCGCCGTCTCGAGCTCCACCTCCGCCGACGTCACCTCGCCCTCGGCCGCACCGAGATACAGCGGCAACGCTCGACCGTGGTCCGACAGCCCGGAGTAGTGCCGCGCCAGCGAAAGCCTCAGGTCCGGCGGAATCAGCCCGACCCCCATTCGCTCCACAGGACCCAGGGCCCTGGCCATGTTGTCCGGCGCGCCACGCTCCAGCGCCACTCGCGCCGCCTCCGACAGCACGGCAGCGGCCTGGAATCGATAGGTCGAATCCTGGGCCAGCAACCTGCGGATGTACCGCAGGGACGCCTCGACCTCACCCTTCTCGCCGTACGCGTCACCGAGCCGAAGCAACACCTCGGGCTCATCGCCCCTCTGTCTCAGTGCCAGTCGATACTCTGCAATCGCCGCATCGATCTGGCCGGCACCGTACAGGCGATCCCCCCGCTCGACCGCGTCGTCAGGGGATCCACCACATGCCGCGGGAAGCAGGACCAGTGCGACGAGCGCAACCGCACGGCGCACATTCCTTCGTCCGGACCCGCGAGGCGGCACCACCGTTCCCTAGGCCTCCACGGATCGCGCCGGAATGCGCCGGCGAGCCGTGGCCCGCCGGATGACTCCGTATTTCGCGATGCAATGCAGCGCCCGGAACCCGTCCTTCCAGTTGATCTTCTTCCCCTCCGCGTAGGTCCGTCCGCTGTAGGACACGCCTACCTCGTAGACGCGCCAGCCGCCACGTGCGATCTTCGCCGTAATCTCGGGCTCCACTCCGAACCCTCGCTCCTCGATCTCCATCCCCTCGAGCACTTCCTTTCGGAAGCACTTATAGCACGTCTCCATGTCCGTCAGGTTCAGATTCGTCACCATGTTGGACATCAGAGTGAGGAAACGGTTCCCCACGTAGTGCCAGAAGTAGAGCACCCGGTGCGGCTCACCGCCGAAGAAACGCGACCCGTACACGACGTCGGCCCGATCGTCGAGTATCGGCTCCAGGAGCTTCCTGTACTCGTCAGGGTCGTACTCGAGATCCGCGTCCTGGATGATCACCACGCTTCCGCTGGCTGCAGCGAACCCGGTCGCCAGAGCCCTTCCCTTGCCCTGGTTCTGCTCGTGCAGGATGACCCGGTCCACCAGGCCCTCGGCCTCGAGTCGGGCCAGGATCTCCCTGGACCGATCGGTCGATCCATCGTCCACGCACAGCAGTTCGATCTTCAGCGGCACTTCTCGCACCCGCCGAACGATCGCCTCGAGCGTCTCCTGCTCGTTATAGACCGGCATCACTACGGAAAGGACCTGCCCGCTGGAAGGAGTCATCGTTTTCCCTCGGCTGCTTCGGTGATCACCGGGGGCGGCCGCAGCGCATCCTGCTCGTGAAGGGACCGGAAATAGGCGATCGTGGTCGCGAGTCCTTCGTCCAGGGACACGCGGGGCTCCCATCCGAGGATCGTGCGAGCACGAGTAATGTCCGGCTTCCTCACCTTCGGATCGTCCGTGGGTAGCGGCAGGTACTCCACCCCCGCCTCCGGGTCCACCACGGCCTGGATCCGCTCGGCGAGCTGGCCGATGGTGTACTCGTCCGGATTGCCGATGTTCACGGGATCATGGCCGTCCGAATGAAACAGCCTGAAGATCCCCTCCACCTCATCGGAGACGTAGCAGAAGCTGCGTGATTGCGATCCATCGCCGTATACCGTCAGCCCCTGCCCCAGCAGCGCCTGCACGATGAAGTTCGATACGACGCGGCCATCTCCGGGCCGCATTCGCGGTCCATACGTATTGAAGATCCGAACGATCCGCGTGTCCACGCCGTGGAATCGGTGGTAGGCAGACGTCATCGCCTCGGCGAAGCGCTTGGCCTCGTCGTAGACCCCTCGCGGACCGATCGGGTTGACGTTGCCCCAGTAGGACTCCGGCTGGGGGTGAACCAGGGGGTCTCCGTACACCTCGGACGTCGAGGCGAGAAGGAAACGGGCGCCCTTTGCCAGGGACAGCCCCAGGGCGTTGTGCGTGCCCAGGCTGCCCACCTTGAGCGTCTGGATGGGCAGCTCCAGGTAGTCCACCGGGCTCGCCGGCGAGGCGAAGTGCAGTACGCCGTCCAGATCTCCCTTGACGTCGATGAACTCCGTGACGTCGTGGCGGACGAACTCGAACCGCGGTTCGTCCTCGAGATGGGCGATGTTGTCCAGGCTGCCCGTGATCAGGTTATCCATGCCGATCACGTGGTACCCGTCGGCCAGAAACCTGTCCGTCAGGTGTGATCCGAGGAAGCCCGCCGCACCGGTGATCAGGATCCTCATCGTACCTGCTCTCTCCCGATGGGATAGTACTCGAAACCATGGCGCCTCATGCGGGACGGACTGTACAGGTTCCTGCCGTCAAACACGATCGGGGCCTCGAGTTCCGCCTTCACACGCTCCCAGTTCGGCCGGCGGTACTGGAGCCACTCGGTGACCACGACCAGAGCGGCTGCGCCCGACAGCGCCGCGTACTCGTCCGGCGCGTACTCGATCCGATCGCCGAGGTACCATTCGCGAGCTACTTCCTCGGCCACCGGGTCGTGCGCCGTTACCGTCGCACCGCCTGCAAGAAGTTCCTCGATCAGGGCGACGGAAGCCGCTTCGCGCATGTCATCCGTCTCGGGTTTGAACGCCAGTCCCCATATCGCGAACTTGAGACCGGACAGATCGTCTCCCAAGCGGCCCCGGATCTTCTGGCCCAACACCTTCTTCTGCCGCTCGTTCGTCTCGTGCACCTCTTTGAGGATCGACAGATCGACGTTCATCTCCTCGCCCGTCTGGATGAGCGCCCGCACGTCCTTCGGAAAGCAGCTGCCTCCATAGCCCGCTCCCGCATACAGGAAC
>JAMJQV010000036.1 GCA_023554435.1 Gemmatimonadota bacterium
GAAGTCCGAGAACTCCATGATCACCACCGGCGCATCTTCAGCACCGATCGCCGTACCCGAGGACATATCCGCAGGGATATCTCCTCCCGCCAGCGAGATGGGTGTCAACTCCGGGGCCTCGTCGGACCCGCCTGCGTTGTACAGAAGAAAACCACCTACGACTACCACGGCGGCGATCAGGATGTAGAATCCCTTGCCGCCCTTAGCTTTCGCCTTGGCCAAGATACGCTCCTTGTCGAGCACCGACTCTGACGACTATGATCGGCTCCGGCCATTGACGCCGGAAAGCCGCAACCTCGGCCGCACAAGATAACACGGCCGGCGTTTCGCGCGACCTCGGCACGACACATGGGCCGCATCCACGGGAACGAACCATCTGCTCGTGGGTGAAACGCGGTGTAACGGAGTGCTCATGACAGGCAGATACCCACCAGGACCGGTTCATTGATGGTGTTTTCGATATCGAATCGCGTCGCGCCAGTTCTGTGCGGCGCCCTGATTCTGGCAGCAGCCGCTTGCGGGGACTCGGATGACGGTGGCACCACCGATCCCGGAACCCGCGGAGACTTCGCCGTCGTCACGGTCACGTCGGGTGTGGAGTTCGATGCCGACCGGTACGAAATCCGCGTCGACGACATCTTCGCGTCGCTCATCGGTATCAACGACAGCGTGATCTTCACCAACCGCGCCGCGGACACCTACGCGGTCGAGCTCGCCGAGGTCGCATCCAACTGTGTGGTGAGCGGCGACAATCCCCGACCCGTCGAGGTGATCGAGAACACCCAGACCGCGACCACCTTCGAGGTGACGTGCTTCGCCACGGCGGGCGTTCTCCAGGTGGTGACCGCCACGAGCGGGGAGAACCCGGACGAAGGCTACACGCTCGCGGTGGACGGCCTGGACGCGGGCGTGATTGGAGCCAACGACACGGCTCGCACCGCGGATCTCGAGACGGGGGAGCACACGGTGCGGCTGGGCGACATCGCCCTGAATTGCCGTCTCATCGGAGACCCCGAGCGGAACCTCCTGGTGCCGAGTGAGGACATGGTCGAGACGAAGTACGAGGTGGTGTGCACCGACCAGGTCGGCAACCTGAGGCTCGAAACCTCCACGACCGGGCTGTTTCCCGATGCGGACGGCTATGAGATCGTCATCGGGACCGCGGATCCGATCACGATGAGGCATACGGAAGTGAAGACCGTGGGTTCCGTCGCGGCCGGAGTGACACAGGTGCGACTGATCGAATCGAGCGTGGCTGACAACTGCACGCTGCAGGGAGAGAGCAGTCGGGTGTTGGATGTTCCGGCGGGCGGACTGATCGAAGAACGGTTCGAGGTGACCTGCGTAGTCCCCTGACCGGCGGCCTCAGCGCGCCAGGACGAAGACGAGCACGGCCGCCAGCAGCAGGGTGATCGCCGCGAGAGCGGCAAGCTGGGCCCATTCCGGAATTCGAGGTTTCGTCATGCGCCCCACGAGGGTGAGCCGCACGAGCAGGTCCGTCGACCACGCGCGCTCGATCTCTTCGACCATCTCCCGCCAGGCCCCCTCGTAGCCCCGGTCCAGGCGGACCATCGCGGCCCGCCATTCCTCGGCTGCGCCGTGCATCTCTGAATCGTCCTGGTCCGGGTGTCCGGCTTCCAGCTCCGCGATCCGGCGGCGAAGCTCGGCTTCC
Organism: Gemmatimonadota bacterium; assembly: GCA_023554435.1. Classification (GTDB taxonomy): domain Bacteria; phylum Gemmatimonadota; class Gemmatimonadetes; order Palauibacterales; family Palauibacteraceae; genus Benthicola. Next base: position 1,673 of record JAMJQV010000036.1, read on the forward strand.
TGGTCGCCCTGGTCGCCAAATCTCTCCCACAGCCTGTCGAACGGGTCCTGCATGCGCTCCAGGAGGAAGGACTTCCCTGCTTCTCCCAGAGTGAGGTCGCGGCCACCCGAGACGTCGACGCCTCGTGAGGCTGCCACGCGCTCGAGTTCCCCCGCGTAGACATCCGCCAACCGGTCCGCCGCCGTGGCCACGGCAGCCCGCGTGTCCTCCTGGAGGCCGCCGGAATTCATGGCGTCGATCGCCCTCTCGAGGCTGTACGCCCCGCCGGCCGCCGACTTCCGCAGCAGGAGCGGCCCGAGCGCAATCTCCCCCAGCTCCTGGAAGTGCGTCTCGAAGAAGTACTCCCGCATCCCGACCTTCGCCTGCAACTCGCCCGGGACGTTCGCAGCCGCACGTTCCGATACCTCCTGCAGGGAGCCGGCGGCGAGGGAGAACGGCGGTAGCCCGGCCTGGGGCGGCGGCGAGACTTCCCCTCGACTGAACAGTTCCAGGGGGCGGCCCGCGCTGCCCTCCGGCGGCTGCTGGGCAGCGGCGTAGAGCACCGCCCCGAGCTCTTCGGCAAACAGGTACCGGATGGTCAGCGAGGTGTCGGGCTTCCCGATCACCAGGTAGTCGTCGTCGCGCTCATCCGAGCCCGTCTTCTTCGCGGGCCGACGTTTGGCTGCGCGCGCCGGCCACGAAATGGTCAGCTGACGGTCTCGCGACAACAGGTAGAGTGCCCGGCGGGTGACCGCTGCGACGTGGAGCCCCCCCACCTTCTCGCCCTCGATCGTACCCGAAGCCGCGCAACCGGCCGTGAAGAGCACGACTTCGTGGCCAAGCTGCTTGACGATTCGGCGCCGAAGCTCGGTCAGGTCCACTCGTTCGGTGAGGAGGTCGTACAAATGGTCGAGTTCCTGCGGCGCGCCTTTGATCGCCAGGGTCGCACGGCCCGCAAACAGAAGCAGCATTCCCTTCCGGCGCGACACCCAGAATATCTCGCCGTACGGCACCATCAGCTCGTCGCACAGGAGCGCCACACCGGCGATCGTCACGCGAGCGCCCCGACGTACGCCGCTGCCGTCTATGAACACGTCCGTTCTGAGCGACTGACTATTCATCGGCTAGCATCCGCACCACTCGAGCGGTGTCGCTCAGGTTCTCGAACACGGCATCGGGACCATGTTCCCGCAACTCCTCGGCGGAGTGGCGGCCTGTCGAGACTGCCAGTGCCCTGGCCCCGTTGGCCCGTGCACACCGGATGTCCTCGGGCGTGTCCCCCACCACGACGGCGGTCTCCATGTTGAACAAGCGACCGTACCGCCGCTGCGCCCTCTCGCGAGCCAGGGGAGGCAAGTCCTCTCTCCACTCGGAGTCCGATCCGTAGGCCCCGAAGCCAAATCGTCCGTCCAGGCCGGCGGCCCCCAGCTTTCGCTGCGCGCCGCCCTCCATATTACCGGTGACGAGCCCCGGCGCGAACCTCTCGTCTCCCTCGATCACCTCGAGGAGGTCGCCCACGCCCGGTAGGGGGCGAACCTGCCCGTCTCGTTCCGCCAGTTCCCGATCCAGCGCCGCCAGGTAGGAATCCCACGTGGCCTCGAACCCCGGCTCAATCTCTTCATCCGTCCAGTCCACCGCTCGCAGGAGTCCGCGCACGATGGCCGGATCCGTTCGGCCGTGAAAATCGAACGAAGCGATGGGGCCGGTTTCCCCATAGACCGTGAGCATGGCCTGCTCCAGGGCTGCCTTCCCGGCTCCCAGTGAGTTCACCAGCGTGCCGTCGATGTCGAACAGGACGAGGCGCACCGGCTACTCCCCCCGGTGGTGCGACGAGGCACGTCGCACTTCCTGGCCGAACACCTCGAACAACCTGCGGTTCGTGCCGGTACGCTCCTCGATCTTCCGCTCCGGATGCCACTGCACTCCGCAGGTCCAGGCGGCTCCGTCGGCCCTGTACTCCACGGCCTCGACCAGCCCGTCCGGCGCCCAGGCCACCGCGGTCAGCTCGGGCGACAGGTCCCGGATCCCCTGGTGATGGGCCGAGTTCTGAACGAATTCCTCTACCTCGAACACCTCCGCCAGGAGGCGAGGCGAGTCCGAGCGGATCGAGTGGATGTGACCATCGAACTCGCGATAGCGATCGTGGTCGATCTCCTGTCCGCGCTGCGTGAAGAGGTCCTGGAACAGGGTGCCGCCGAGAGCCACGTTCAGGATCTGGATCCCCCGGCAGATGGCGAGAACCGGCATCCGGCGTTCGAGGGCCTGTTCCAGGAGGAGCAGTTCCATGGCATCGCGTTCGGGAGACACCGTACGCGCTCCGTCCGGGGCCTGGCCGTAGCGAGCCGGATCGACGTCCTCTCCGCCCGTCAGCAGCAGCCCGGCTGCCAGCTCGAACATGCGCTGGCGCGAGTCTTCTTCGTCGAGGGGAGAGAACACGAGCGGAAGGCCCCGGGCCACCCGCACGGCCTGAAGGTATCCCGCTTCCAGCACCACCCGGGGCATGCCGATGTCGCTGTCTCGGACGGGGGCAGTGACCGCGATGAGGGGATGGCTCACTCCGCGTCCCCATCCCCCGATGCGTCCCCGACCGCGTCTGCGAGCCAGGCTCGCAGAATGGATGGGTCCAGGTTGCCGCCGGAAAGGACCGCCACCGTGGCCCCTGCGCTCGCCGGCTTCACCCTTCCCGACGCGAGCGCCGCAATCGTCGCCGCACCGCTCGGCTCGACGAGGAGTCGCTGGCCCTGGCACCACAACACGGCCTCGCGGATGGACGCGTCGTCCACGGTGACCACCTGGTCGACCAGGTCGCGCGTGTGCTCGAAGGTCAGGTCGCCCGGTCGAACCGGCTTCAGTCCGTCGGCAATCGTATCCACACTCTCCAGCGTGATCGGGTGTCCGGTCTCCAGCGAGCGCGTCATCTTGGGCGCCCCGACCGGCTCCACCCCCACGATGCTGGCCCCGGGCTCGAGCTCCCGAATCGCGGCGGCTACACCCGAGAGAAGCCCACCCCCGCCGATCGGAACGATCACCCTCGATGCCCGGATCTCCTCGCCCCGCCGCTCAGAGGCCTCGTGGAGCTGCTCGACGATCTCCAGGCCGGCTGTGCCCTGCCCTGCGATGATGTCAGGATGATCAAAGGGCGGGACCATGGTTCCGCCGATCTCGGCGAGAAGCTCCTCGGCTCGCGCCTTTCGCTCGGTCGTCGTGGTACCGGCCATTTCGAGGCGTGCACCGAGCCTCCGTACCGCCGCGACCTTGATTCCCGGAGCGTCCACCGGCATCACCACCAGGGCCGGAATACCGAACGCACGGGCGGCATAGGCGACTCCCTGTGCGTGATTTCCGGACGAGAAGGTCACGACGCCGGCCTGCCGGACCCCGGGAGGGATGGAAGAGATGAAGTTGTAGGCGCCCCGGAGCTTGAAGGCGCCGGCGAACTGGAGGCACTCGCATTTCAACCACAGGTCCGGCGCGTCTCCGGGAACCGCCCCCGCGGAGCGGTCCACGGGAAGAAGCGGCGTTCGGCGGATGACGCCTCGAATCCTGTCTGCCGCGGAACGTATCTCGCCCAGGGTCACCAGGCCGGTGCTCGCAGGCATGGGAACCTACACTCCCGTTTCGGGTGACTCCCCGGCTTCTTCGGTGGCTCCATCCTCGAGCAACGCCATCTCTTCGGAATCCGCGTCGTCCAGGTCCACGTCCACGTCCAGGTCAGCCGCGACCTTGGCGATGTCCACCAGCTCGTCACCTTCGTCCAGGGCTATGACGCGTACTCCCTGCGTGGCCCGGCCGATCACCCGAATCTGTGACGCCGGCTGTCGGTTGATCACTCCGCCTCGGGTCACCAGCATCAACTCGTCATCGTCGGTGACCTCACGTATCCCGACCACGTCGCCGGTCTTCTCACTCAGGCGGAAGTTGATCAGCCCCGTTCCACCGCGCCGTTGAACCCGGTAGTCCTCGACCCTCGTCCGCTTGCCGCCACCCCGGCTGGTGACCGTGAGCAGGCTGGATCCTTCCTGGACGACGACGGCCCCCACGACTTCGTCGCCCTCGCGCAGACGGATGCCGCGTACTCCTCGAGTAGCCCGACCCATTTCACGGGCATCGCCCTCGTTGAACCGGATGGCCATACCCTTGCGGGTGGCGAGAATCAGGTCGTTCTCCCCATCCGTGAGGCGCGCGTCGATCAGACGATCGCCCTCGTCGATGTTGATCGCGTTGATTCCCTTTACCCGTACGTGCCGGTACGCGGCCAGGCTCGTTTTCTTCACCTGCCCGCTCCGGGTCGCGAACAGCACGTAGCGATCGGGGTCGAACTCACGAACTCGCAGGATGGACGCGATCTTCTCGTCCTTCGAAATGTCGAGGAGATTGACCACCGGTTTGCCGCGAGAGGTACGCGAGGCAAGAGGAATCTCGTGCACCTTGAGCCAGTATACCTGGCCGCGCGCCGTGAAGACGCACAGATAGTCGTGTGTCGACGCGAGGAACAGATGCTCGACCCAGTCCTCTTCCTTGGTGTCCATCCCGGCGATTCCCCGGCCACCACGCCGCTGCTGGCGATACGTCGCCGGAGCGATCCGCTTGATGTAGCCCTGGTGACTGATCGTGATCACCATCGGCTCGTCCGCGATCAAATCTTCGGGGTTGAAGCTGATTTCCGCATCGATGATCTGCGAACGGCGATCATCGCCGAAACGGGCCGCCAGCTCGACCAGTTCTTCCCGAATGACCTCCATACGGGCGTCCCGTGACGCCATGAGGGCTTCGAGCTCCTCGATCGTGGCCCGGATCTCGGCCAGCTCTTCCTCGAGCTTCTCGATCTCCAGTCCCGTGAGACGGGACAACCGCATCGCGAGAATGGCTTCCGCCTGCTTGTCGCTGAGTTCGAAGCGCTCCTTCAGATTGGCGGCCGCTTCCTCGGTGTTCTTGGAAGCCCGGATGATGCGGACGACTTCGTCGATGTTGTCGACGGCGATCTTCAGACCCTCGAGGATGTGCTCGCGGTCGCGCGCCACTCGCAGGCTGAATTCGGTGCGCCGCACCACCACCGTGTGCCGATGCTCGAGGAAATGAGCGAGGATCGTCTTGAGGTCCATCACCCGGGGCACCCCACCCACCAGTGCCAGCATGATCACGCCGAACGTACTCTGCATCTGGGTGTGCTTGTACAGCTTGTTCAGCACGATCTCGGGGATGGAGTCACGCTTCAGGTCGATCACGACCCGAATGCCGTCGCGCGCCGATGACTCGTCCCTCAGATCCGATATGTCCTCGATCCTTCGATCTCTGACGAGCTGCGCAATCTGCTCGACGAGGCGGGACTTGTTCACCATGAACGGGATCTCGGTGACGATCAACCTCTCGCCACCACTCGGCCGGTCCTCCACGTGGGCCCGGGCCCGCATGACCACGCGGCCGCGTCCCGTGGTGTAGGCTTCCCTGATCCCCGTCTGCCCGTAGACGAGGCCTCCGGTGGGGAAGTCCGGTCCCGGGACGTACTCGAGAAGTTCTTCGACGGGCGTATCCGGTTCCTCGATCAGGCGCACACATGCCGCGACGATTTCACGGAGATTGTGGGGCGGGATGTTGGTGGCCATGCCAACCGCGATGCCCGACGAGCCGTTCACCAGCAGGTTCGGCAGCCTCGACGGAAGAACCGTTGGCTCCTCGAGCCGGTCGTCGAAGTTCGGTGCGAATTCCACCGTCTCCTTGTCGATGTCGGCCAGCATCTCGGTCGCGAGCGAGGCGAGACGCGCCTCGGTGTACCGGTACGCCGCAGCGGCGTCGCCGTCGATGGACCCGAAGTTCCCCTGCCCGTCCACCAGCGGATAATGGAGCGAGAACTCCTGTACCATCCGGACGAGCGAGTCGTATACCGCCGAGTCGCCGTGCGGGTGGTATTTGCCCAGCACGTCACCCACCACGGTCGCGCACTTCTTGTAGGGCCGGTTCGGTGACAGGCCGAGTTCGTGCATGGCGTACAGAATCCGGCGGTGCACCGGTTTCAGCCCGTCACGCACATCGGGCAGGGCCCGCTGCACGATCACGCTCATCGAATAGTCGATGAACGACTCTCTCATCTCGTCTTCAAGAAGCCTCTGCTCAACCCGATCGGTTCGTTCAGTCGTCTCCATGCGCTCGTCACGGAAGGGTGGTTTTGGCAGCCCTGACGGGGACCCGCGCTCGGCGTGCCACATCGTCGCAGGTGCGGCCGGGCGAGCCCGGCCGCGATCCCTGGCTGACGGCCTCCTGGGGCCGCCTTCGCAAACTCAGAATAACCGGGAAAATATAGCCGTTTGGGGCCCCCTGCGCGACCGTTCGGTCACGATCGCGCAGGGGTCGGATTGAACCGCCGAAGTGGGGTCAGAAACCGGGTCGCTTGAACGCCGGGCGCTCCTCGTCCAGCTCCCTGTAGCGCCGGAACAGTTCGAGCTGTCGATGATCCAGGGATGTGACGGCGCCGCGGATCACGACGGCTTCGGCTCGGGTCGACAGCTCGAACGGATCTCCGGTCCATACGACCAGGTTGCCCACCTTGCCGGGCTCCAGCGAACCGTAGCGATCCCCTATTCCCAGGGCCTGCGCGGGCGCGAGGGTCACGGCCCGCAGAGCTACGTCCCATGGCAACCCGAAGCGCACCGCGTTCCCCGCCTCCTGGAGCAGCCAGCGAGCATTGTGCGAATTGAAGCTCCCGATGATGACGTCCACCCCGGCCCGCTCGAGCATCATCGCGTTGTCGAACCTCGACCCGAGGCGATCGAACCCACCCGGGCTGTTGGTGAGCGGCTTGAGGAGCACCGGAACTCCAGCGGCAGCGATTCGGTCCGCGACCAGCCAGGCCTCCTCGCCCCCGGAGATCACCAGGTCCAGCCCGTACTCGTCGGCGATGCGCAGGACGGACTCGATGTCGCTGGCTCTGTGAACACCCACCACCAGGGGTGTTTCGCCGTCCAGCACCGGGCCCAAGGCCTCCAGGTCCAGCCTCGAGGCAGCGAGGTCGCGGGTGCCGCCGGCCGAGAATGCGGCCTGGTTCTCGCGCCAGAACCTGGCGTCGTCGAGCACCTCGCGGAGACGCAGCGAAGCACCGCCCCGGGCTCCGCCGGCTGCCCCGGCGCTGTAGCTCGCCACCATCGCCGCCCGCGGCCGTACGATCATCTCGTCGACGGAAGAGCCTGCCAGGTCGATGATCGCTGCCTGCCCGGCGATCAGTCCTCCGCCGGGAGCCGAGAGGACCGTCGTCAATCCGGCCGCCCGGTTCACCGGGATCAATACGCTGCGCGGGTTGATTCCGTCGACGACATCGAAGGCTGCCCTCACCGGGTCACCGTCCAGTCGCGTATCGACGGTCGAGCTCACCATGCCGACCTCTACCAGCCCCAACGATGTGGTGGCGTCGATCAGACCGGGAGTCACGACCCGACCGGTGGCATCGACAGTCGGAACGCCGGCCGGCACTTCGATGTCGTGACCTACCGCGGTGATGATTCCATCCCTGATCAGCACCGTCGCGCCTTCGAGCACCTCGCCAGTGGCGGTGTGAACGGTGCCTCCGGTCACGGCCAGGTCCTGCCCGACGGCGATCGAGGGGCTGCCCGCCAGTAACGCGAGCAGGATCGCCAACCACCACGTATTCACGGAACGTCCTCCCTGGCCGCTCATCGTCCACCCCCCAGGCCGGAATCCGGTAGGATCCCGAGTTCGAAATCACTGCTGGGATTGCCCTCGGTGCGCGAACGGTCGTAGACCACCGCACCGTCTATGAATACCTGGTCTGCCCGGCTGTACACGCTGAACGGATCGCCCGACCAGACGACCACGTCGCCTGCCTTGCCGGCCTCGAGGGAGCCTGTCTCTTCTTCGATACCCAGCGCCCAGGCCGGATGGATCGTGATCCAGCGCAGTGCCTGGTCACGCGTCACCTCGATACCCGCACTGCGTCCGGCATACATGGCCCGCGCAGCGTTCTGGTTCAGAATCTGGATTTCCAGGCCGCTGTCCGTATGAAGGATGGCGCGCGCTCCGGCGTCGGTCAGCAGGGCCAGGTTCTGCGGGATTCCGTCGAGGGCTTCCATCTTGAATCCCCACCAGTCCACCCACACGGATGCCGCCACGTTCTCTTCCGCGAGGCGGTCCCGGATCTTGTACGCCTCCGTCGCGTGATGGAACGAGCGAATCGAGAAACCGAACTCGTGGGACAGCTCGAGCATCGTGAGCATGTCGTCGGCCCGATAGCAGTGGTTCTGAATCAGGATGTTGCCACGCAGCACTTCCGCCAGCGTCTCGAGCTCGAGGTCTCGATCGGGACGGTCGCCCTGCCGGTCTCCCGCGAGCCACCGGTCCCATCGTTCACGGTACTTCGCCGCCCGGATGAACGCCTCGCGATACCCGGCCACGTTGCCCATCCGGGTCGATGGACCCCGACTCGCGTACACACGCTTCGGGTTCTCCCCGCAGGCCATCTTCAGGCCCATCGGAGCATCCGGGAACATCATGTCCGTCGCGCCCCGTCCCGGAACCAGCTTGAGGGTCACACCGCGACCACCGATCAGGTTGGCGCTTCCCGGCAGGGACTGCAGCGTGGTCACTCCACCGGCGAGAGCTCTCCAGAAGCCAGGGTCCTGGGGCCAGACGCCGTGCTCGGCCCATACCTCGGCCGTGACCGGGTTGGTAGCCTCGTTGCCTTCCCCCATGCCCTCGACACCCGGTGACGGATACACACCAAGGTGCGAATGGGTGTCGATGATTCCGGGCGTAACGAACCGACCGGTCGCCTCGATCACCGTCGCCCCATCCGGGGCATCGAGGCCGACCCCGACGGACTCGATCCGACCGTCGACGAGCAGCACGTCCCCGCCCTCGATCTCCTCGCCCGCCGCCGTCATGACCGTGCCTCCGCGGATCAGCACCGGGCCCGAGGCCAGCGGCTCGTACGAGGACTCCCAGGCCCCGTTCGGTGTCCCGTTCAGGAGCTGCCGATCCGCCTCGGCCGGGTCCGCCTCGCCACGGACCGAAGCGTCGGGTCCGGCTGCCGGGGTGCTGCCGCCGGACGCGCACCCGGCGGCCATGAACGCGGCGAGCATGAGGGACGCCGCCCTCGAACTGGAACGCCTGTCTGCCATCTGGAATCTCCTTCAGAACCTGTTGGGAACCGGGCCGATCACCGATCGCCGGCTGGCTCCCGGCACCCGGAAGCCGCCAATGTAGCCAATTCTCGAGGATACGCCGTAATCGAAGGGATCCAGGCGTCTCGTCGGCACGCCCTAGGCGCAGACCCGGTAGTCCTCGATCTCGCGTTGTCCGAGGTTGGCGAGAGCAGTGCGGATCTCGTCGCGGGCTCCCGGAGAACCGACCGCGGCGAGCACGTAGGGTTCCGCCTTCGAGGCCAGGCGCTCGAAGCCCCCCGGATCCAGCACGGGCGCCCCGTGAATTTCCTGGCCGATCTTGCGCGGGTCGAGATCCACGAACGCCGATACCGGGCGACCCTGCCGGATGAGCTCGCGCGCCAGCGGCTTTCCGACTCTGCCCGCCCCCCAGACGACGAGGGGACGCGACGCCGGGAGGAACGCCTCGTCGAGAAAGTGGACCTTGCAGCGCCGGAAGGCCCGGGCCGAATACCGGTCCGATGCGAGTGAGTGGCGATCCGGCCGCACTCGCCAGCGTAGCAGAGGCTCCGGGATGTTCGCGATCCGCATTCCGGCCGCGTGCAACCTCAGCACCAGGTCGTAGTCCTCCGGCCAACCCGGATCGCGGTAGCCGCCGAGACCGGAGAGCACGGAACGGCGGATCATCAGGGTGGGGTGCGCGACCGGACACTCGACGAACAGGTCGCGCCACAGCTCGGCGGGGTCGGTGAGCCCGTTGAGCCACGACTCGTATCGTGCGTAGCCTTCGCCGACGTCGGCGCGCGGAAACAGCTCCACCGCGGTTCCACATCCCGCCAGGTCCGGACGAGCCGCCAGGAAGTCGCGCTGGCGTTCCAGGCGCCGGGGCCGGGCGACGTCGTCGCCGTCCATGCGGGCCAGGAGGCGGGCGCGTGAAGCGGCTACCGCGACATCGAGGGCGCGGACGAGGCCGTCCTCGGGCTCCCCGTCCTCCCCTGCTCCCGGGGCCCGGGGGGCGATTTCGAGAACTTGCACCCGGTCGTCCCTTGCCGACCACCAACGCAGAAGCTCTCCCGTCTCGTCAGTGGACCGATCGTCGACGGCCAGGACCTCGAAGTCGTGCAACGACTGCGCCGCGAGACTCTCCATGCACTCCGGCAGCCAGGTGGCCGCGTTGCGGCAGGGAAGCAGTACGGAGACTTCAGGCACGCGCCGCCCTCATCCGGCCCGAGCGCCGGAATCGCGCGTGGACGGTGCGACCGCCTCGGCGGAGCGACGGGCCTCGAGGTGTTGTGACAGGTGGCGGCCCGTGTGGGATCCGGCAACCTTCATGACCTCGGCCGGCGTCCCGGCCACGACGACGCATCCCCCGGCGTCCGCGGCCTCGGGCCCGAGGTCCACGATCCAATCCGCGGCAGCGATCACGTCCAGGTCGTGTTCGACCACGACGACCGTGTTCCCGGCCTCCACGAGCTGTCCCAGCACCCCAAGGAAACGACCGATTTCACCCAGTCCCAGCCCGACGGTCGGCTCGTCCATGATGTAGATGCGCTGTTTCTTCGAGGAGCGCCGGGCCAGCTCCCTGGCCACCTTGAGGCGCTGCGCCTCGCCGCCGGACAGCGTCGTGGCCGACTGTCCGAGCCGCAGGTAGCCGAGCCCGACCCTCTGAAGCTGCCACAGCGCCTGCCCGAGGCGGTCCTGCCGGATGAAGAAACGGATCGCCTCGTCCACGGTCAGGTTCAGCACATCCCTGATGCTGCGACCGCGGTACTTGATCTCGAGGGTCTCGGGCTTGAATCGCCGGCCCTGGCACACCTCGCACGGCATCGACACATCGGCCAGGAACACCATCTCCACCACTTCTTCGCCAGCGCCCCTGCAGGCTTCGCACCGTCCGCCCTTGACGTTGAAACTGAAGTGTCCGGGCCCGAACCCGCGCCGCTGTGCCTCGGGTTGTGCGGCGAACAGACGGCGAATCTCGTCGTACGCCTTGATGTAGGTGATCGGGTTCGAGCGCGGCGTGCGGCCGATGGGACTCTGGTCGACCAGGACGACCTCCTCGAGCAGCTCGGCCCCGGCCAGGGTCCGCCACGCTCCCACCGCTTCGCCCAGGTGACGCCGGGCGGACGAAGTCCCGCGCAGGGTCTTCTCCAGGGCCTGATACAGCACGTCGTGCACGAGCGTGGATTTGCCCGAGCCGGATACTCCGGTCACCACCGTGAGTCGCCCCAGGGGAATCGCCACGTCGAGCTCCCGCACGTTGTGCAGCGTGGCGCCCTCCAGTCGAAGCCATGCCTTGGGGGGATCGGGGGCCCGGCGGCCGGATTGGATACGCTCGCGCAGGGCCCGACCCGTGGCCGTGTCGGCTTTCGCCAGGCCGGAGAACGACCCGTCGAACACCAGCTCGCCGCCGTGCTCGCCGGCCCCGGGACCCAATTCGAGAACCCGGTCCGCTCGACGCATCACCGAGGTCTCGTGCTCGACCACCAGAACCGTGTTCCCCCGGTCTCGCAACTGGCACAGGACCCCGAGAAACTGCTCGACGTCTCTCGGATGCAGGCCGATCGTCGGCTCGTCGAGGACGTACAGGGTGTCCACCAGTCGGCTGCCCAGGCTACCTGACAGGCGAATTCGCTGCATTTCCCCGCCCGACAGGGTCCTTGCCTGGCGATCGAGGGACAGGTAACCGAGGCCTACGGAGGACATGAACTCCAGGCGATCGGAGAGCTCACGGAGAAGGGTCTCCGAAACCCGCGCCTCGAACGCCGACAGGTCGAGCCCGGCCAGCCACTCCCGCAGCTCATCCACGGTCAGCGACGCCGCCGCGGCAATGTCGAGTCCGCCCACGCGCACGTGCAGGGCCGCGGGCTGGAGCCGGGTGCCGAGGCAGCGGTGGCAGGTTTCCGGCAACTGGTACTGCCGGAGGAAGACACGAATGTACTGCTTGTATTTCTTCCGCTCGCGGGAGCGAAGGAAGGGGATCATTCCGACGAAGTCCGGCGATCCATCCAGCAGCTCCTCGCGAAACGACTCGGGCAGCGCCCGCCAGGGAAGTGTCGGGTCCACACCTCTGTGCACCGCCAGCTCCAGCACGTCGGCTGCTTCACGGTAGTAGCGCGGTTTCGTCCACGGATCGAGTGCGCCGTCCACCAGCGGCCGATCGAGATCCGGCACGATCAGGTCGAGTGCATACTCCAGGGTAGCCCCGAAACCGTTGCATTCGGGACACGCGCCGGTCGGGTGGTTGAAGCTGAACAGGATCGGCGTGGGCTCCGGGAACTCGCGGCCGCAGTCCGAGCAGCGGAATGCCTCAGCAAAGGGAATTCGGCTCCGTATTGCCGAGGCGCGGCCTCCAGCGCGCTCAACCACGAGCACCTCGGCGCGTCCGTGCCCCTCCGCGAACGCTCCGGCCAGCGAATCCGAGAGTCGCTCCCGGCTGTCGTCCGCCGCGGACACCCGGTCCACGACCACCAGAACCTCGCCGGCCGAATCGAGGCGGCTCGCGCCGGCTGGCGGAGGCTCGTCCCCATAGTCCAGGTCGTCCACGTGTTGCTCGGACCCGTCGATCATCACCCGCACGTAGCCACGAGCACGGAGATTCTCCACCGCGGCTTCGTGCGTGAGCCCGGCGCTGCGTTCCAGCGGAAACGTCACGTAGACGGGAGTGCCCGCCGCGAGCGCCAGGACCTCGTCGGTGGCGGACTGAACGGTATCCGGAACAACGCGCTTGCCACAATCGGGGCAGACGGTATGCCCCACCCGGCTCCACAGCAGGCGCATGTAGTCGTAGGTCTCGGTCGTGGTGCCCACCGTCGAGCGGCTCGACTGCACCGTGTTTCTCTGGTCGATGGCGACGGATGGAGCGACGCCGTCGATCCAATCCACGGCCGGCTTGGGCATCCGCTCCAGGAACTGTTTGGCGTAGGTCGAGAGGGACTCGACGTACCGGCGCTGGCCCTCCGCGTATACCGTGTCGAACGCCAGGCTCGACTTCCCGGAGCCGCTGGGCCCGGTCAGCACGGTCAGCGCCCGGTGGGGGATCCTGACGTCGACTCCCTTCAGGTTGTTCTGCCGGGCGCCGCGAACGTGGATGGAGGTCAGCATGCGGCGATGATGAACCCGAGTCGGGGGAGCGTCAAACTTCCCGGCTGGAACGCCACCCTCATGTCGGGTATGTTCGGGGGTCCCGACCCTCGACCATCGGAGAATCGACCCTGCAGACATCGCCGGAAGGGCCCGTCCACGAAGAAGAAGCGCTGGGCAAGGCGTACGACGCGCGCCTCATGCGGCGGCTGCTGACCTATCTGCGCCCCTACCGGTGGCACGTGGCTACGGCCGTCGGAATCCTCATCGCCGCCTCGGGACTCGCGCTCGTCGGACCGTGGCTCACGAAGATCGCGATCGACCAGGCCTTTCCTGAAGGAGACCTGCGCCTGCTGGCGCTCCTTGCCGCCGTCTACGTGGGCTCCATGCTCGTGGCCGCGGTCCTGGAGTACGCGCGCACGCTGCTGACCACCTGGATCGGCCAGCGAGTGATGGAGGACCTGAGGGGCCAGATCTTCGGCCACCTGCAGCGCCTCGAACTGGCGTTCTTCGATCGGAACCCGGTGGGCCGGCTCATGACACGGGTCACGAGCGATGTCGAGGCCCTGAACGAGATGTTCACCTCGGGCGTGGTGACGATCTTCGGCGACGTGTTCACGATCGGGGCCATCGTCACGGCGATGCTGATCCTCGATTGGCGGTTGGCCCTGGTGACGTTTACGGTCCTGCCGCTGGTCTTCGCCTCCGCCTGGCTGTTTCGGACGCGGGTGCGAAGGGCCTACCGGGACATCAGGCTCCGGCTCGCGCGCATCAACGCGTTTCTTCAGGAGCGGATCACCGGAATGAGCGTGACCCAGCTGTTTCGCCAGGAAGAGCAGACCTTCGACCGCTTCGAGAAGATCAACCGCGACCACCTGTCCGCTCACCTCAAGTCGATCACGTACTACGCGCTCTTCTTCCCGACGGTGGAGATCCTGGCCGCCGTCGCCATGGCCCTGATCATCTGGTACGGTGGCTCCGAATCCCTGCGCGGGGCCATGACCGTCGGCACGATCGCGGCGTTCCTCCAGTACGCGAGGCGTTTCTTCAGGCCGATCCAGGATCTGTCCGAGAAGTACAACATCCTGCAGAGCGCGATGGCCAGTTCGGAGCGCGTGTTCCGCCTGTTGGACCGGGAACCTCACCCCGTCGAGTCCGAGCCCGAAGTCGCGCAGGCCGGCCACGAGCGGGTGGGTACTGGAATCGCAGAAACCGCGGACCCGGCGATTCCGACCGTGCCGACCCGCGGAGGGCGGATCGAGTTCCGGAACGTGTGGTTCCGGTACGGCGACATGGAGAGTGACGCCGCGCCCGCAGACGCGGAGGACGTCGACTGGGTGCTGCAGGACGTGTCGTTCACGATCGAGCCGGGACAGCGAATCGCGATCGTCGGTGCGACGGGGGCGGGCAAGTCGACCCTGATCAATCTGCTGATGCGCTTCTACCGCTCGCAGCGGGGGACCATCTTCCTCGATGACACGGACATCTCTCTCGTCCCGGCGTCGGACGTACGAAGCCGCATGGGCCTCGTACTCCAGGATGTTTACCTGTTCTCCGACACCGTACTCCGAAATATCGACCTCGGCCGGCCCGGGGTCGGAGCGCGCGAGGTGGAGGAGGCTGCGCGCCGGGTCGGAGTGGCCGCCTACGTGGACCGTCTGCCCGGGGGGTACGAGCAGCGACTCGGCGAGCGAGGCAGCAATCTCAGCGCCGGCGAACGACAGCTGCTCAGTTTCGCGCGAGCCCTCGCAGGTGATCCGGATCTCCTGATCCTGGATGAGGCGACGAGTGCCGTCGATTCGGAGATCGAGGCCCGGATCGAGATGGCCCTGGAGGCGTTGATGGAGGGTCGTACGAGCCTCGTGATCGCACATCGCCTCTCGACGATTCGAAACGCGGACCGCATCCTGGTGATGCATCATGGTGAGATTCGGGAGACCGGAACACACGAGGAGCTTCTGGAACTCGGTGGGCTGTACACACGCCTGTACCGGCTCCAGTTCGCTGGATCGCCGAGCGCCGCATGAATGAAATCCTGGACTTCGTGGTGGGGCTGGACTCGCGGTGGGTGCTGGCGGGGCTGCTCGCCGTGCTCGACGCGTGGGCCATCGGAATGATCGTCCGGGCGCGTCCGGCCCTCAAGGT
>JAMJQV010000313.1 GCA_023554435.1 Gemmatimonadota bacterium
GGATCATACAGTTGACCACGATCAACGCGATGAACGCGCCGAGTTCCTTGTGGATCAACGGGACGACCGCCGCGAGAACCAGGTCGGCGATCGTCACGAACGTGGCGATGATCAGGATGTAGGCCGAGATGCGCACCTCGGACGGGATCCAGTTTTTCATCAGGGAGACCAGCAGGCTGGAGCCCATGAGCACGAAAAACGTGGCGAGCCCCATGGCGATGCTGTTGGGCACCGTGTTGGTCACGGCGAGCGCCGGACACAGGCCCAGCAGCTGCACCAGCACGGGGTTCTCCTTCCAGATCCCGCGGATCAGGTCCTGGCGTGCGGTGGTCTCTCTCATGTCCCCTCGCCCCCCTCAACCGCCACTGCCGCGGCGGGCGCCGCGCTCGAGTCCGGGGGTGCTTCCGGTGCAGTCGGGCCCGAAGCGGCATGGCTTGCGATGGCCGTTGCCAGCGATTCGAGCCGGTTATTGATCGTCCCGATCACCGTGCGTGACGAGATCGTGGCGCCCGTGATCATGTCCACCTCGCTGGGATCCCCGGTGCCCTCGTTCGCCTTCACCCCGATCAGCGGCGTCTGCGCGCCGTCGAACTCCGCGACGAAATCCGCGTCCTTGAAGATCTTGTCTCCGAGGCCCGGGGTCTCCTTGCTCTCCAGCACCTTCATCCCGAGAAGCCGCTCCTCCGCGGGGTCGTACCCGAAGATCAGGTGGATGAGATCCTGGTAACCCGGCTCCGCGCCGGTCACCGCGTATCCCACGGGAGCGCCTTCCGCGTCGAAGCCGAGGAACACCTTATCAGCGGTCACCGTGTCGGCGCCGGCCGGAGGCTCCGCGCTCAAGCCGTCGGCGGTCACGTACAGCGCCTGGTAGGTCGCCGGGCTTCCGAGGACCTCGTTCACCGCGGCGCGCAGGGCAGCGGCCCGGTGCGCACGGATCTGCGGGTCCGCCCACCCGAACACGAGCACGATCACCAGACCGGCCAGGCCACCCGCGATGGCGAGTGTCGCCATGAGTCGCGGCGACGAGACCTCGGGCTGCCGGGGAGGCCCGTCGCTGCCGCCGACCTCGGCCACCCCGTCCTCGTTCCGAACCGTCGGGAGTTCCTTCATGACTCGGCCCCGCGGGGCTCCCGTCGCGGGTGGCCGAACACCCGCGGCTGAGTGACCCGATTGATGAACGGAACGAGAGCATTCATGAACAGGATGGCGTACATCACACCCTCGGGGAGACCACCCCACACCCGGATCAGGACGGTCAGAAGCCCGATGCCGATGCCGAACAGCCAGGCCCCGGCCGGCGTGACCGGTGACGTCACCATGTCGGTGGCCATGTACATGGCCCCGAGCATGAGACCGCCGGAGAACAACATGAACTGCGGACTCGGGAATCGGTCCGGGCCGATGAGGTACAGAACTCCGGAGAGAACCGCGACCGTAAGAAATATGCTGGCCGGCACCCGCCAATCCAGGTACCGGCGGATCGCGAGATAGCCGCCGCACACCAGGATCAGAAGGCCCGCGGTTTCTCCAATCGAGCCGCTGATCGAGCCGAGCATGAGGTCCGCCGTCGGAGTGGACACTCCCTCGAACTTCATCAGACCGAGCGGAGTGGCACCGGTGACGACATCGGGAGCACTCGGAGACATCAGGGGAAGCGCGAAGTTGTCACCTCGCAGGGCCCACCAGTTCTCCGGCTGCACCGGCCACGTCGTGATGGTCGAGGGAAAGGCCGCCTGGAGAAAAGCCCGGCCGAGCAGCGCCGGATTGAACACGTTCTGACCCAGGCCACCGAAGATCAACTTGCCGAAGCCGACTCCGAAGACGCCTCCCACGAACGCCATCCACAATGGAAAGCCAGGCGGAAGGATGAGCCCGAGAAGGAGCCCGGTGATCACCGCCGAGCCATCGCGAGTGCTTCCCCTGGCGCCGAACACCCGCTCGGTCAGCCACGCTCCGAGCGTCGCCGCGCCCACGACCAGCAACGCGCTGGGGCCGAAGAAATACGTGGCCACCGCGAGGATCGGGACGAGCGAGCCCACCACGTTCCACATGATGCGCGGCGTCGAGTGGGCCGTGCGCAGGTGCGGCGAGGCCGCGATCCGAAGACGGATCTCGGTCAGCGATTCCAGGTCCGTGCCGCCCCCGCTTCCGGTCGCCGGGCGCGTGGCGGTCATGCGGCCGCCTGCCGTTTACGGAGCATGTTCTTCCCGAGCGCGAACATCTGCGACAGTGGAATGTGGGACGGGCACACGTACGAGCAGCACCCGCACAGCATGCAGTCCATCAGGTTGGCGGCTTCCATCTCCTCGTATCGGCCGGCCTGGGCCTGCGTGCCGAGAAGCGATGGATTGAGGAACACGGGACACGCCTCGAGGCAGCGGCCGCAGTGGATACACGGATAGCGCTCCACCGACCGGGCCTCCTTCTTCGTGAGCACGACCACGCCCGTGGTGCCCTTGATCAGTGGCGTGTCGAGGTCGGGCTGTGCGGCGCCCATCATCGGCCCGCCAAACACGATCTGCGTAGCGTCGTCGGTCAGCCCGCCGCAGAATTCGAGGACGTCGCGGAGCCTGGTTCCGACGGGTACCAGCAGGTTGGACGGCTTCCGGACCCCCGGTCCGGTGACCGTCACGACCCGCTCGATCAGCGGGTATCCGGTATCGAAGATCTCACCTATGCAGGCGATGGATCCGACGTTCTGCACCACCACGCCGACGTTCATCGGGAGCTTGCCGGAGGGTACCTCATGCCCCGTGACCACCTGGATCAACATCTTCTCGGCGCCCTGCGGATACTTCACCGTGAGGGGTAGCACCGAGACGTCGAGGTCATCGGGCAGCGTCTCACGCAACCGGGCGATGGCATCCGGCTTGTTCTTCTCGACTCCGATCACGGCCCTGTCGACACCGAGCGCCTTCATCATGATCCGGATCCCGAACTGCACGCGTTCCGGATACTCGACCATCGTCCGGTGGTCGGTGGTCAGGTACGGCTCGCACTCCGCGCCGTTGACGATCAACGTGTGGACGGGGACGTCCGCGGGAGGAAGGAGCTTCACATGCGTGGGAAACGCAGCGCCCCCAAGGCCCACGACCCCCGCCTTCTGCACCTCCTCCACCACTTGCTGTGGAGAGAGCCCCTCCCACTGAGGAACGATGCGTGGCCTCGGGATCTGCGGAGAGAACTTCTCGACCGCGATGACCACGGACTCGGCCATGGAGCCGTCCGGATGCGGCCACAGGCAAATGTCCTTCACCGTACCCGTCGCGGAAGCGTGGATAGGTACCGACACGAACCCGTCCGCCTCGGCGACCTTGTCGCCTCGCTCGACGTGGTCGCCGACCTTCACCAGGAGGCGGGCCGGTCGCCCCGCGTGCTGCCGCAGCGGAAGGACGATCTCGTCCGGGAACGGCATCCGCCGGACCGGCACCGTTTCCGTCAGGTGCTTGGTTTCCGGCGGGTGTACGCCGTGTCTGAATGTGCTGGATCCGAGCATGTATATCCTCTCAGCCGTCCCCGCGATTCACGATCAGTTGAACGGCTGCGCCCGCTCGATCCACTTGTCGAGATCCTTCTCCTTCTTGTTGAGCGGGGTGCCCGGGTGGATGATCCCGGCCGTGCATCGCTCGGCTGCCTGGACGATCTCGGCGAACGTACCGGCGTTCTTGTCCTTGAAGTACGCCTGCTTGTTCTCGTCGTAGGCGAACATCTTCTTGTTGATGTTGATGCACTCGTCGCACGATGTGCAGCGGGCCGTCTCGATGTACGGCTCCATCACGAGGTCATCGTCATCGTCTTCCTCGACCGGAGCGGCCTCCGGAGCCGGCGCTACTACGGTGGCCTCGGCCAGTTCGGCGGCCTCGGCGATCGCGCCGGCACGTGTGACCGCCTGCGCCGGCGCCACCGTGACCGTCGCACCACCGTTCCCGCCCGGATCCACACCGAGTCCTCCCGACAGGCCCGCCACCGACTCAGCAGTAATCGGCTCCAGGTTCGGATCGGCATTCGCGCGCGCCAGGATTTCGGCGACCGTCAAGTCACCGTCGCCCGAGGACAGCAGGCCTTCGGCCATGCGCCGGGCCACCAGCGCCGGGTAGTTCATCCGGAGTTCGGCGAGTTGTGCCTCGTAGCCAGCCCGGATTTCGGCCGCCCGGGCCTCGAACTCCTCTTCCATATCGTCGGCGATGTCGGCCCTGACCGAAGAGGGGACCTCGAGTCCCGCCAACTCCTTGAGCTGCGACCAGTACAGAAGCCGATCTTCGGCCAGCAAGACCATCTCGATGGAGCAGGCCAGGCGGCCCAGCTTCTTCTCGCCGTCGATCACCCAGATGAAGGGAGTCTTCCCGATCCGATCGTCTTCGGACAGGTCCAGGAACTCGTGAAACAGCACCTGGTCGTCGTCCCAATCTGCCGGCTTGATCCGCTTGAAGTGCTTCTTGAAGCGTCCTTCGGTGGCCGCCCAGTCGGCGGTGGTGACCGGAAGCTCCATCTTCTTCTTCTCGCCGTCCTCATCCACGTACTCCAG
>JAMJQV010000314.1 GCA_023554435.1 Gemmatimonadota bacterium
GACGTCCGCCGTCACATGGACTTCGTGGAACGTGCCGCCGGGGACCTCGAATTCGATGCAAAGAAGGTGCGCCGGGCACGTTTGCGGCTCGAAAAGGACTTCACCGCCAAAGAGCCCGGAGAGCCCGACTCCGCTCTCGCACAGAATCTGAAGCGTTACATCCGGGAGTCCGAAGCGGTGGCCGCGATCGCCGCCGTGGGACTTCCGCGTACCGCGGCCCGGTTCATGAACCTCCCCTTCTACCGTACCGGAGAGGTCCGCAAACGGCCCATCGGAGAAGAAGACGTCGAGCGGGTGCTCGACATGCTGAAGACCGTCAAGCCGGACCAGATCTTCGTGGCCGGCGACCTGTCGGATCCGCACGGCACGCACCGCATGTGCAAACAGGCCATAGACGAGGCCCTGCTGCGGTATCGGGGAGCGGCGCCGGAAGTGTGGCTGTACCGCGGGGCGTGGCAGGAGTGGTCCATCACCGAGGCCGACGTGCTGGTGCCGTTGTCGCAGGAGGAACTGCGCAACAAGATCTTCGCGATCTTCAAGCACCAGTCGCAGAAGGACGTGGCGCCCTTCCCCGGCGGATACGACGACCGGGAGTTCTGGCAGAGGGTGCGTTCCCGCAACCTGGAAACGGCGGCGGCGGCTGACCGGCTCGGGCTGCCGGAGTACTACGCCATGGAAGCCTACCGGGTGGAGAACGAAACGGGGACCCCGGACTGAGGTCCCCGCTCCGCCATCACCGCCGGCGCCGTCCTAGAACTTGAACAGCAGCGACAGGTTGAAGTAGCTGTCCAGCTTGTTCAGGGGCGTGAGCACTGTGCCCGTCTCGACCCCACCGGGAGCATCAAACAGCGGCACCAGCTGCAGGGCCGGATCGTTCCGCCACAGCAGCCGGATGCTCGGCTTGAAGGCCAGGACCGAGCTGATATCGATCGGCAGCCCGTTATACCAGTCGAGCCGGATGTCATCCGTGTTGTCGAGGTTGAAGTCCGCCACCAGCGTGCTCTCGAAGTTCGTGCTCGAAGTGGCGTCCCACAGGAAGTCGTAGCCGAGGCGGAGACCGGCGAAGTCCGAGTTCACGGTCGGGTCGGGGATGACGGTGGTCTCCGTCGTGTAGGTCACCAGGTAGTCCGTGGTGAACCGCACCTTCCCATTGTCCACCCAGCGGTTGCCGGCGCCCGCGCCGAACACGAAACGGTCATCGATGCCGGCGAACGGGTTGCGAAGCCAGTCGCCGAGTCCGGTGACGTAGAACTTCGCGCTCACGTCATAGTCGTAGCGAAGTCCCGCCAGGAATGTCTCAGCCGTCTTCTCCGTGATCGTCTCCTCGAACAGCTGGAAGTCATCCTGCCCCGTGCCGACCGCCGTCGAGGTCGTGAGGGAGGACTCGGACGTGAAGCCTCCGCCTGTGAGCTTGAGCTGGCTCTTGGGCCACAGGTAGGCCACGGTGCCGTTGAACGCGAGCGTGTTCGTCTCCTGGTTCCCGCCGGTCCACAGGGCTCCGAGGTCCGCCTCGAAGGCCCATCCGAGCTCCCGCTCGTCATCCTGCGCCTGCACCGGCGCAGCCAGCAGTGTGGAAAGGGCCGCCGACGCGGCCAGCACTGCACTGAGTCGCTTGAACAAGATCATTCTCCGTCCCGTACGATGGGTCATTTTCCGGGCGCGTGGGCCGCCCGCCTTCGTGATTCTGTGGGCGCGAATCTCGTAGGCGCCGGGCAACGACGCAAACCCCGCGGGTCGTCAGTACTCGTCGCCGAGCGCAAAGATCGGCTTTCGCTTCGCCCACAGACCGCCGGTGAAATCCGGGAAGGCCACCGGGTGACTGCCCATGGCGATGGACTGTTCGGAGAGGGGCCCGATCACGCTCCACGCCGCCGCGTCGTACACGTCCTGGGGCGTGGGCTCGCCCCGCTTCACGGCTTCGATGAACGCATTCATCACGAAGAAGTCCATGCCTCCGTGTCCCCCGCCCTCCGCATCCTCCGAGTACCGCTTCCACAACGGGTGGTCATACTTCTCCTGGTACGACTCGAACGGCTCCCAGCGGTGTGCCTCGGGGCTGACTCCCTCGATGTAGATGGACCGGTTGTCGTTCATCCACAGACCACGAGTGCCCTGCACCCTGAAGGCCAGTGAATAGGGGCGCGGGAGGTTGGTGTCATGGCTGACCATGACGGTCTCCCCGTTCCGGGTATGGATCATCGTGGTGACGATGTCCCCCAGCTTGAAGCGGACGTCCGCGTTCGGGTGATCCTCGCCGCCCTGTGCCACGATGTACTCGTGCAGGCCCCGGGTCTTGGTGGCGTGTGACGTCAGAGACACGAACAGGTTGCCACGGTTGATGTCCAGCCAGTGGGCGACGGGACCGATCCCGTGCGTCGGGTACAGTTCGCCGTTCCGGTTGATGGAATGGTCCGTGCGCCACACAGCCTCGCCGTTCGAGCCCGGACCGAACTCGGCGCCCGGATTGAATTTCACGGCCCTGAGATCGTGCTGGTACCCGCAATGCAGGTGCATCATCTCGCCCAGCAGACCCTCGCGCACGATCTGGAGTACCGCCATCACGTCCCGCCGGTAGCACACGTTCTCCAGCATCATGAAGGGCATGCCGGTACGCTCCTGCGTCTCTACCAGGTCCCAGCAATCCTGCACCGTCGTCGCCGCCGGCACCTCGACGCCCACGGCCTTGCCTCGCTCCATCGCCGCGATCGCCATCGGCGTGTGCCACAGCCACGGCGTGGCGATGATCACCGCGTCGATGTCATCCATCTCCAGGAGGTTGAGGTAGTCCTCTTCTCCGGCGGTGAACTGCCGGGGCGCGTTACCCCCCGCTTCCGTGACCGCGTCCGCCGCTCGCGCGGCCTTCTCGGGCACGATGTCGCACACGGCCTTGATCTCCGTGTCGGCCCGACGAGTGGCGAGACCGAGGAGCCAGGAACCTCGCCCCCCCACGCCGATGACTCCGAGACGCAACCTGTCCGCTGGAGCCCCGCGTTCCCGCCCCAACAGTGCTCCCGGCGCCAGGGACATCCCGAGGGCCGTACCGGTACCGGCTTTCACGAAGTCGCGTCTATGAAGCGGTGTCATTGGGTTGTCTCCAATGGAACGGTTGGGTCAGCCGGCACGAGTTCGAGCTCCAACAGAACCGGCCTGTGGTCTGATGCTACGGTCTCCTCAACTACGCGGTGCTCGCGTACGGTGAACCGGCTTCCGGGCCTGAACAGGATGAAGTCGATCTCCCGGTCCGGAGTTTCGGACGGGAAAGTGAAGGCCTGGCCTTCCTTGGCCGGCCTGAACCAGCCCCCCTCCGACTCGAGCAGCTGAAGGACCGGTGATTCCGGCAGCGAGTTGAAATCCCCGGCCAGCACGACCGGGGCCTCTTCGTTCGCAAACAGCTCTACGATTCGCCCGGCCTGGGCCAGTCGCTCCTCGGCGTTCGCGTACAGGTGCACGCCGACCACCACCAGCTGCGGGCCCTGCCCGTAGCCGGGTTTCAGAACTTCCACCCGGGCTGCCAGCGCGCTGCGCGGCTCGGCCCCGTCCGGCAGGCGATGATTCTGCCATTCGACGACCGGATACCGGCAGAGCACGGCCATCCCGTAGCGTCCTCCGCGGTAGTCCATGAACCCGCCGAACATGGCCTGCATGCCGGTCAACTCACCCAGGCGGGTCGCCTGGTCCTCGAGCCCGGTACGCGACGTCACGCTGTCGATCTCCTGCAGGGTCACCACGTCCGGATCCACGGAGCGGATCACCGCCGCGACCCTCTCGAGATCGACGTTTCCGTCCATGCCCAGGCCGTGCTTGATGTTGTAGGCCAGGATCCGGACCACCTCGGGCTCGTTCTCCACCTGGGCGACGGCGTGCGTTGGACCCTGCAGGAACAGCGCAGCCAGGCCGCAGGAGAGGACGCTGGAGAGGGTTGGCGTGCGGCCCATTCAGTCGTTCCCCCGCTCCGACTCCGCGACTGGCAGGCTTCGCTTGCTCTGCCCCATCGCGTCGGCTCGCCCCGGACCCAGCGGACTGAGGCGGAACGAGTACGAATACTCGCGAACGGGCAGACGATAGGCATCGAGCGGCTGCGCTCCCCAGCTGTTGTCTCCGCCCACGCCCATCTGTTTGTGATCGAGGTGAACACTCACCAGGTCGCGTGGCCTCAGATCGTAGGTGTGCCGCCCCCGCTTGGTGGTCCCTTCGTCCAGGTCCTCCTGCAGGTACGGGAGGGCGCTCCAGTCGAGGGTCGGGATTCCGAACGCTGCCAGCCCCACTCCCGCCGAATCACTGAAGGCCACCCAGCGGGTCTCCGTTCGGTTGCCGTTTTCCTGCGGCCGGATGTACGGGTAGTACAACTCTTCGATCGACGCCGAGTACAGGCCGACCGGGGCGCTCGTCTTCCGGTCGCTGTAGTTCTCGTGCGGGCCCCGGCCATACCAGGCGACGTCGGCGAATTCAGGCGCCAGAGCGAAGCGGAGCCCGACGCGAGGGATGTCAGGCAGCCCGGAGCCGGTAGTCGCGGCCGGGGGCACGAAACGCTGCGTCACCACCACATCGCCACTGCCGAACACCTGGTATGACAGGTACAGACGGGCGTTCACGGCGGGCAGGCCAAGCGTCGCGTCGACCCTCGCTTCTCCCGCGCCGATCTCTTTCGCTTCGAGGCCCTCCAGCGTCCTGACTCGTCCCGCATCTTTCCACACGGCCTGTCTCTGCGGCATGCGGTTGCCGTAGTCGTTGTCGGTGGGGGCACGCCAGAAATCAGGCTCGAACGGGCTCACCAGCAGCTCGCGACCGTCGACCTCGTAGTACGACAGCAGCCCCGTCGATCGGTCGACTCCCACCGAGAATCCGGCGCCGCTGACCGTGATCCGGTCACTGGACTCGACGACCGTCAGAGCGGGCATGTCGGCCACGTTGGCCGGGGTCGCCGGCCGGTGCACGGGCAGCCGGAACTGCTCCCAGGCCGCCAACCAGCCGGCCGGAAGAAACGGGCTCTCCTCCCGGGTACGGAACTCCACGCGCACGAAGTACTCCACGCCGGGCGCAGCATCGATGGGAGGCAGCGGCAGGCTCAGTTCGACCGAGTCGTGCGGGGCCAGGTCCAGCATGCCCAGGTCCCCGCGCGCGAGGACGCCCCGGGTGTCCGCGCTCAACTCCCACGTACCGGCGAATGCAGCCAGGTCCGTGAAGTCGTGGCGGTTCACGATCCGCACCCGGCCCCGCTCCAGGTCCACGGCACGCACCCGGATGTTCTGGTACACTTTGCGCACTTCTTCGAAGTGCGGATTGGGAGTGCGGTCCGGCGCCACCAGACCGTTGACCAGGAAGTTGCCGTCGCTCGGGATGCCGGGGGGGCCGTAGTCGCCCCCGTACGCCCAGTAGGGCTCGCCCTGCCACGTCTCCGCGTACAGCCCCTGGTCCACGTAATCCCAGATGAAACCGCCCTGCAGCTGGTCATGCGCCTCGATCACGTCCCAGTAGTCCTGCAGGTTGCCGACGCTGTTCCCCATGGCATGCGCGTACTCGCACAGGATGAGCGGTCGGTCGCGAGGCTCGGAGACGTAGTCCAGCAGATGCGGAATGCGCGCATACATCGGCGCGTAGATGTCCACGTGCGGCCTCTGGATGGCCCGCTCGTACTGCACCGGGCGACCGGGATCGACCTGGTGGATCCACGCCGACGTGGCCTCGAAGTTGACGCCATCGCCAGCCTCGTTGCCCAGCGACCAGATGATCACCGAGGGGTGGTTCCGGTCCCGCTTCACCATGCGGATCGTGCGGTCCAGGTGCGCGGCCTTCCACGCCGGATCGTTCCCCAGGGTGACGTCGGGATCGTAGCCCATCCCGTGCGATTCGATGTTGGCCTCGTCAACGATGTACAGGCCGTACTCGTCGGCGTAGTCGTACCAGCGCGGATCGCTGGGATAGTGGGAGGTGCGGACCGCATTCACGTTGTACTGCTTCATTAGCTGGATGTCGCGGAGCATCACCTCGTCCGACATCACGCGCCCGGTATGCGGATCGTGCTCGTGCCGGTTCACACCTCGGAGGGTGACGGGCACTCCGTTCACCTGCAGCAGTCCGTTCCGGATCTCGACTGTCCGGAACCCCACCCGGGTCGGGATTACCTGCAGAATCTCCTGCTCGTCGTCCGCCAGCGTGATCAGAAGGGTGTAGAGGTTCGGGGTCTCGGCCGTCCACTTGAGGGGAGCCGACACGGTGCCCTGCAAGGTGACGAAGTCGGTCCCGGCGGCTTCCAGTCCGAAGGTCGTCATCAATGGGGCATCGAACACCGGGTTTCCGTCAGGACCGAGCAACTCGGCGCTCAACCGGTAGGCGGAGACCGGTCGCGCCAGGACACTCGACAGCTCCGCCTCGATGGTGAGGATGCCATCGTCGTAGTCCGCCTCGAGCTCCGGTCGGGCCCAGAAATCGCGCACGTGCACGCCGGGCGTGGCAACGAGGAACACGTCGCGCTCGATTCCGCTGATCTTCCAGTAGTCCTGCCCCTCGAGATAGGCCCCATCCGAGAAGCGATAGACCTGGACGGCTACGGTGTTGGAGCCCGGCTCCAGGAACGGCGTGATGTTGAACTCGGCCGGGGTCTTGCTCCCCTGGCTGTATCCGACCTCCCGGCCGTTCACCCACAGGTACATGGCCGACTTCACGCTGCCGAAGTGGAGGAACACCTGCATGCCGGCCCAGTCCTCCGGTACCTCGAAGGTGCGGCGGTACGACCCGACCGGGTTCCACTCGGCCGGCACGAGCGGTGGATTCGGTGGGAAGGGATAGGGAATGTTCGTGTAGATCGGGATGCCGTAGCCGAGCACTTCCCAGTTGGACGGCACCGGGATCTCGTCCCAGGCCCCGTCGTCGAAGTCGGATCGATGGAAGTCGGTTGGCCGGTCCGCCGGATCGCTCACCCAGTGGAACCTCCAGGTGCCGCTCAGCGACCGGACGAACGGAGACCGATCCGGATCGCGCGTCAGAGCCGACTCCCGGTCCGCAAACGGATAGAAGGTGGCTCGCGCCGGTTCCTTGTTCCGTTCAAAGACTGCGGGGTTCTCGAGGTCGGGGTGGCCGATGTTCTCCTGGGCCGTCGCTGCGCGTGGCGAACCGACGGCGAGGAGGAGGCCCAGAAGGACCGCGCTCCTGTATGCTCGCTGCATGTCCGAACTCCGGATTCAGGGTCGGGGATACCCGGAGACTACCACCAAAACCGGTTTCGCGGAACGGGGCGCGGGCGGCGGCTCAGGGCCCGCCGGGATATGAAAACTCCGTCGTCAGGATTTCTTCCGTGTAGAAGCTGAACGGCTCGCCCAGCCCGATCCCGCTCCCGGCCCGTTTTTGCCTTTCTTCCAACCACAACGGCAGCAACGAAACAGGGTCGGCCATCAACTCCACCCGGCCCTCCAGGATCAACTCCTGGAATGTCAGCGGACTCTCGCCCCCTTCTCCGTAGCCAGCGGGGAGTTCCCGTCCGGTGGCCGCCAGGAGCTGGGCTCCCAGCGAATCCGCGAGCAGCCGCGCCGCCTCGCCGATGGCCTGCGGCGCCGGCCGCGTCACCATTACGAACACGGCGCACATGACCCCCCCGCCCGGAGCCTCGCAGGCGATCTTCTGGGTGACTCCGGCCTGGATCGTATACTCGATGGCCGGACCCGGAACCAGGGGATTCGGGGCCTCGATCTCCGCCCCGAACACCTGCCCGATCTCCCAGTCCGTTGCGGCCCACTTGTCCACCAGGGACGACCACCGATCGGCCGCCAATCCCTCGATCACATCATCGTTGACCACCACGGCCAGCAGGCTGTCCAGCAGGACGAGTATCTCCGGGTCTCCACCCCCCAGGGCCGAAGCCACGGGCCGAATCGAACTCGCGACGCGGAACCGGAACCCCTCGACGTCGTCCACCCGGATGAACTCCCCTTCCTCGCTTACTACCAGGTCCGGGAGTCGCATCCAGTATTCCAGGTTGTCGGCCACCACGGTATTGACCCGGGCGATGGGCGGTAGCTCCTCCGGAAAATCGCCGACTCGCTCTACCCGGATGTCCTCGTGGGAGATCAGGAGGCCATCCCGATGATCGCTGACGACGATCGAGTACGTGGCGGTAGACACCCGGCCCGAATCGGCGACGCTTCCTTCGCGAAGAACACCCACGCGGGTTTCGCTCGCCTCGATGCGCATGCCGGGCTGCCACCCGAAACCGGGCCTGAACGTCTCTCCCTGCTGTCCTGCAGCGGGCGAGCCCGCGGCCATCGAGAGGGCCTGAATGAGAAGGACCGCCGCGAGAGGACGAGCCATTGGACTTCCTTTCCGTGAGGTCGGCCGCCGCGAGAGGACGAGCCGACTATCGCACGATCTCGTACAACACGATATCGATGGTGCCCGTATCGGTCGGCTCCAGCGAGACGACCCGGTAGGCGGTCGCCCGACCGGCGAATGCCACGGGAAACGGCGACCCCGGGGGCAGGGTCCCCGTGTACGCCCCGTCCGCGCCGTATACATCGACGGCCGGTTCGGGCTCTCCGTTCACCCGCCCACGACGTACCCACAGGGTGCCGTCCGGCGCCACGGCCAGACCCGAGATCGCCGGCACGACCGGCGCGAAACCGCGCGCTTCCACCAGCTCTGTCGGCGAGATGCGGCAGCGGACGGGGGCCGTAAGCTCGTAGCCCCCGGCGACTTCCTGCAGGGCCAGCTCCCGGGTCGCGGGGCGCGGCTCCTCGACGCGGGAGATCCTTCTCTCGAGCACCCCTGAGCGGAAGACCTCGACCTCGTACCGCGGACCCGTCACCAGCGCAACGATGTCGCCGCCGAGCGCCCAATGCAGCTGAGGGGCGAAGATCGGCTCGACCGGCACACCGCCGAGTCCGCAGCTCGGGAAGGAGGCCGCAACCGTGGTCTGAGCCATCTCGCCCAGGGTCCCGGTCCGGGTCTCCGCTTTCACCACCAGCCGTACGATTCTACCCTCCCGTCCATCGGCCGCCAGTGACGGGTAGAGTAAGCCCCAGCTCGTCAACCCGAGTTCGGGGCCCCAGAACGGCGCGTCGAGTCGCTCGAGTGGCGGAAGTTCGCCCGAGGGGCCCCAGCGTGCGATTCCACCCGTACCGTAGTCGTGGACCGCTACCTCCCCATCGGCCGAAACCGCGAGGGCGGTCGGCTGGGACAGTTCGCCCGGCCCCTGACCCGGTCGACCCATACTCCCGACCATGCTGCCGGAGCCGCCGAACACGACCACCCGGCCCCCAGCGCCGTCCAGCACGTAGACCCTGCCCTCCCGGTCGGCCCCGACTTCCCAGGGAGACACTTCCATGAAGCGGACGTCACCATCGACCTCGGGAGATATCGTGACGCGGGCCTCGAACGACCAATCGAGGGGAGTGTCCGGACCCCGAACCGCAACACGCTCGACACCATCCTCCGTCGAACGTTCGACCGTGGCTCCGAAGTCGGAGCCCGGGTCGCACGCGGACGCAAGAACCACCCAGGTGCTGATGGCGATGATGGACCGAACGGCGCGGGTCCCGGACCTCACGACACCGGACGGAAGACTCAGGGAAGTTCCTCCCTGACCAGGGTGAGGATGGCGGCCTGCGGTATCACGAGGTACGTCTTGCCCTCGAATTCGATCTCGACGGCTGCCCGACGAAAGAACAGGGCATAGTCTCCGGGCAGGGCCTGCACCGGCATGTAGCGCGCCTCTCCCTGGCCGATCTTCCAGGGCTCTTCGTCCAGCTCGGTGGGGGCGGAGACCGGGGTGCCCGGGCCGGTCGCCACCACGGTGCCGCCCTGGACCTCCTTCTTGTCGACGGCCGTCGGCGGAAGATACAACCCGACTCGCGTCCGCTCCTCGCCTTCCTCCGGGGATACGAGGATCCGGTCTCCGACCACGAGCAAGCGCTTCTTCCAACCGTCCATAGCATGCCTCCGTCGAGTATCACAGAACTGCGCTGGACAAGATACCGGTACCCGCCGTTGCGGGCGACGCAACCTATTTGACTAGTCTGACTAGTGTGTTAATATCCCGTTCATGACCACATACTCCCTTTATGAGGCCAAGGCTCGATTCAGCGAGGTCATCCGCCTCGTTCGGCAGGGCCGCACCGTCACCGTTACCTACCGCGGAGAGCCCGTGGCGCGGATACGGCCCGTCAAGGATGGGTCGTCCGAACTCGAGGAGCGCTTGCAGCGGTTCGAGGATGCGGGGGTGCTGCATTCTCCCGACGAACCGGCGGCTCCCCTCGAGCGGGTCGCGCGGAGGCCGGGGGCGTTGGACCGGTTCCTGGCAGAGCGGGAAGAATGAACGTCGCCTACATCGACACGTCGTCTCTGGTCGCGATCGCGTTCGGCGAGGCCGGGGGACTGGCGGTGGCCCGTCGCCTCGACGCGATGGACCGGCTCTTCGCCTCGAACCTCCTGGAAGCCGAGCTTCGAGCGACCTTCGTCCGAGAGCGGGTTCCCGCGGATCATCCGCTGCTCGGGCGCATCACCTGGGTGCTTCC
>JAMJQV010000037.1 GCA_023554435.1 Gemmatimonadota bacterium
GTTCTCCTTCACCGCTCTGGTGGCCGTTGGCGACGGCCAGGGCAAGGTCGGCACGTCGCTCGGAAAGGCCAACGAAGTGGCTGAGGCCATCCGCAAGGGACTGGAGCAGGCCCGAAAAGCCATGGTCGAGATCCCGATTCGCGGCGGCACGATTCCGCACGAGATGATCGGGCGGCACGGCGCGGGCAAGGTGCTTCTGAAGCCTGCTTCGCCCGGTACGGGCGTGATTGCCGGTGGACCGGTGCGGGCCGTGCTCGATTGCGCCGGTGTGCAGGATATCCTCACCAAGAGCCTCGGATCGAACAATCCGCTCAACGTGGTCGCGGCCACGATGAATGGCCTCCAGAGTCTCATGACTCCAGAGGCCGTGGCACGGGAGCGCGGCGTGGATGTCGAGGTGATCCGGGAGGCGATGCGTGGCTAACCACATCCGGATAAAGCAGGTGCGCAGCGGCAGCAACGCGATCAAGAAGCAGCGTGCGACGCTGGAGGCATTGGGCCTTCGCCATCACCAGGCCGAGGTCATCAAGGAAGACAACCCGGCCATTCGTGGAATGATCAGGGTCGTCGCGCACCTGGTGGAAGTCGAGGAGGTCGACTAGACCCATGGCAGACAGCAAGAGAATAGGCCTGGACAACCTGAGCCCGACGCCCGGCTCCCGCGGGAAGCGGAAGCGCGTCGGAAGGGGCCACGGTTCGGGTCATGGAAAGACCTCGGGAAGGGGCCACAAGGGACAGAAGTCTCGTTCCGGCGCTTCGATCCCGGCGTGGTTCGAGGGCGGCCAGATGCCGCTGTATCGGCGCGTTCCGAAGCGCGGCTTCAAGCCGATCAATCGACGCGAGTACCAGGTCGTCAACGTGGGCCTGATCGCGAACCTCGAGGGTTCGACGTTCGGGCCTGAAGAACTGAAAGCGCACGGACTCATCGCGTCGCTGAACAAGCCCGTTAAGATTCTCGGGGTTGGATCGGCCGGCCGCGCGGTGACGGTTCGCGCACACGCGTTCAGTGCAACGGCGCGCGAGAAGATCGAAGCGGACGGCGGAACCGTGGAACTGATCGGCTGACATGGCGAACGAACGCACTCAAGCGCTGCAGGCTGCCCAGAATCTCTTCAAGATCCCGGAGCTGAAGAGCAAGATCCTCTTCACGCTGCTCTGCCTGGCCATCTATCGGCTTGGCTCGCACATCCCGACGGCGGGCGTCAACGTACTGGCCCTCCAGCAGCTGGCCGGCCAGTTCCAGGGCACCCTGTTCGGGATCTACGATCTCTTCACGGGTGGAGCCCTGCAGCGGGCCACGGTGTTCGCTCTGGGCATCATGCCGTACATCTCGGCCAGCATCATCTTCCAGGTACTCGGGTCGACTTTCCCGACGATCGAGAAGTTGCAGAAGGAGGGCGAGGACGGCCGGCGGAAGCTGACCCAGTGGACGCGCTACTCCACGGTCTTCCTGTGCATCATGCAGGCGTACGGTTACTCGATCTTCCTCGAATCGCAGCCGGGTGTCGTGGTGTTCCCCGGCTGGGCGTTCCGGATCGAGACGGTCCTGCTGCTCACCGCTGGTGGTGTCTTCGTCATGTGGCTCGGCGAGCAGATCACCGAGCGGGGCATCGGGACCGGAATGTCACTGCTGATCTTCTTCTCGATCATCCAGGGCTTTCCGGCGGCGGTATTCAACACGATCGAGCTTCTGCGGGCTGGCGGAATCAGCCTCTTCAAGCTGATGGCGCTCCTGGTGGTACTGGTCCTGATCACGGCTGCGGTCGTGGCGCTCACCATGGCGGCGCGTCGGATCCCGGTTCAGATCCCGCGCAAGGTGGTAGGGCGTGGCCGGGTGAGGGAGGGGCAGAAGTCGTTCATCCCGATCCGGATCAACAGCGCCGGTGTGATGCCGATCATCTTCGCCCAGGCCATCATCATCGTTCCCGGGACGCTGTACTCGTTCACCGGCGGGCAGGGGGCTTCCGGCTTCCTGTACGACTTGAGCCAGATCTTCGCACCGGGCTCGATGTGGTACTACGTGACGTATGCCGCCCTGATCATCGTATTCACCTACGTGTACACGGCGATCATCTTCAACCCGGTCGACCTGGCGGAGAATCTGAAGAAGCAGGGCGGGTTCATTCCGGGAGTGAAGCCGGGTGCGCAGACGGCGGAATACATCGATCGCGTTCTGACACGCGTGACCCTTCCCGGGTCGATTTACCTGGCTGTGATTGCAATCCTCCCGTTCTGGATCTTCGCGGCGTTCGATATCCAGACGTTCTTCTTCGGCGGCACTTCGCTACTGATCGTGGTGGGTGTGGGCCTCGACACGGTTCAGCAGATGCAGCAGCACCTGCTGCTCCGGCAGTACGAGGGATTCATGAAGAAGGGGCGGGTAAAATACAGGGGCCGTCAGAAGTACATGTGACGGGTCCGGACGAGGAGATCGGGCCGTGCGGCTCTTAATAATGGGTCCCCCGGGGGCCGGCAAAGGCACCCAGGGGGAGCTCCTGGCGAGAAGACTGGGGATACCCCGGCACTCCACGGGAGACATCCTGAGGCAGGCGCTTCGCGACGGGACTCCGATGGGGCTCGAAGCGAAGCGATACATGCACGCCGGCGAGCTGGTCCCGGATGACGTGATCCTCGGGATCGTCGGAGAGGCCCTGGCGCACGAGGAGTCGGAGCCGGGGTTCCTCCTGGATGGTTTTCCACGGACCGTGGCGCAGGCGGAAGGGCTTCGCAAGCTCCTGCTCGACCAGGGCCAGAAGCTGGACGCGATCGTGGATCTGTCCGTTCCCGACGACGAGATCATGAAGCGCCTGTCGACGCGGGGACGCAAGGACGACTTGCTGGAGACGATCCAGCGCAGGCTCGAAGTCTACGGAAAGAAGAAGAAGCCGCTCCTGGACTTCTACGCGGCCAGGGGAGTGCGGATCGTGTCCGTCGAGGGCGTCGGTGACATCGACGACATTCAGGCAGACATCCTGGAGCGTCTGTCGCTGTGACGCGACTGAAGACGGCTGACGAGATCGACGCGATCGGTCGAGCCGGAGAGATCGTTGCTGGCGTTCTGGCCCTGGTGGGCGAGCGCGCCGAGCCAGGCGTGAGCACGGGAGATCTCGACGCGGCCGCTGAGGGCTTCATTCGAGATCACGAGGGCGCCGCGCCGGCCTTCAAGGGGCTGTACGGATTTCCGGCCACGCTGTGCACGAGCCTCAACGACGAGGTGGTGCACGGCATTCCGTCGCCGGACCGCTGCCTCGAAGAGGGGGATCTGCTCGGCGTGGACGTCGGGGTGGTCCTCAATGAGATGTTCGCAGACGCCGCGGTGACCGTGCCGGTGGGGGAGCCTTCGGCGGAAGCGCGACGTTTGCTCGCCGTCACGCGGGCCTCGCTGGACGTTGGAGTCCAGCAGGCCTCGGCGGGATCCACGCTGGGCGATGTGGGCGCGGCGATCCAGGCGGTGGTGGAGGACGCGGGATACAGTGTGATCCGTGAGCTGGTGGGTCACGGGGTCGGGTTCGCTCCGCACGAAGAGCCGCATGTGCCCAACTTCGGGCGCAGGGGGCAGGGAGCGGAGCTCGAAGAAGGTCTCGTCATCGCCATCGAGCCGATGGTGAACGTAGGCCGCCGTCACATCCGGACGTTGGCGGACGGGTGGACGGTCGTAACCGCTGACGGGAGTCTGTCGGCGCATTTCGAGCACACGGTGGCGGTGACGCCGGAGGGTCCCAGGATCCTCACGAGGCGAAGCGGCGACCGCGGTTCGAAGGAGGAGTAGTTTGGCGAAAGAGGAACCGATCCAGATGGCCGGGGAAGTCATTGAAGCACTTCCGAATGCCATGTTCAGGGTCAAGCTCGAGAACGAACACGAGATCACGTGCCACGTGTCGGGCAAGATCCGCATGAACTACATCCGGATCCTCCCGGGGGACAAGGTCACGGTGGAGATGTCGCCCTACGATCTGACGAAGGGGCGCATCACTTACCGGTTCAAGTAAGGTCGTTGATTCACGGGCACACAGCCGTTATCTTCAAAAGCTGTCTCGTGAACGGTTGAAAAGGACGGATTGCGTCATGAAGGTGCGTTCGAGCGTTAAGCGGATCTGCGAACACTGCAAGATTATTCGGCGCCGCGGGGTGGTGCGGGTGATCTGCAGCCGTGATCCGAAGCATAAGCAGCGGCAAGGATAGAAGACGTTCGGTCTGGCAGGCCGCAGGGCCCCGCGGACCGACAATCTGAACGGGTGGTACATGGCAAGAATAGCCGGCGTTGACCTCCCCCGGGAAAAGCGGGTCGAGATCGCCCTGACGTACATCTACGGGATCGGTCGCTCGACATCGCAGGCGATCCTGGCCGAAGCGGCCATGGATCCGGACACCCGGGTGCGTGACCTCTCGGACGAGGATGTCAACAAGCTCCGACGGGTCATCGAGGCCCATTACAAGGTGGAAGGTGCGCTTCGCACGGAAACGTCCATGAACATCAAGCGTCTCATGGACATCGGCTGCTATCGGGGCCTGCGGCACCGTCGCGGCCTTCCGGTCAGAGGACAGCGGACGCACACGAATGCGCGCACCCGCAAGGGTCCGCGTCGCGCGGTGGCTGGCAAGAAGAAGCCGCCTTCCAAGAAATAGGGACGACGACACGTGGCAAAGCCGATTCGCAGGAAGAAGCGCCAGGTTGACGCGGAGGGTGTCGCCCACATCAAGGCGACCTTCAACAATACGATCATCACGATCACGGAACTCGACGGTGGGACCGTGGCCTGGGCCAGCGCAGGGAAGGCTGGTTTCAAGGGCTCGAAGAAATCCACACCGTTCGCCGCTACGATCGCGGCTGAGACCGTGGGGCGAGAGGCCGCCTCGATGGGCATGAAGCGGCTGCACGTTCGAGTACAGGGTCCGGGCTCGGGTCGCGAGTCGGCGATTCAGGCCCTTCAGAGTGCTGGCCTGACGATCCGGTCGATCCGCGACGTCACGCCGATTCCGCACAACGGTTGCCGCCCGCCCAAGAAGCGTCGGGTTTGAGGCGCGCAGCCGGGAACACGAAGGCGACAGGTTAAGGAAGCCAGATGGCACGTTATACGGGTCCGGTTTGCAGGCTATGCCGGAGGGAAAACGAGAAGCTGTTTCTGAAGGGAAAGCGCTGCTTCACCGAGAAGTGCGCGCTCGAACGCAAGGCGTATCCGCCGGGCCAGCATGGCACCGGAAGGCGGCGCAGGCGTTCGTCCGAGTACGCTACCCAGCTGCGTGAGAAGCAGAAGGTGAAGCGCATCTACGGGGTCGGAGAGAAGCAGTTCCGCACGCTGTTTACGAAGGCGGCCCGGGTGAAGGGTATCACGGGTGAGAACCTGCTGATCTCGCTCGAGGCCCGTCTGGACAACATCGTCTACCGGCTCGGGTTCGCGCCCTCCCGCAAGGCTGCGCGCCAGCTCGTCAGACATCGTCACGTTCGCGTGGATGGTGCCGCCGTGGACATTCCGAGCTTCCAGGTGTCGCCGGGGCAGGAGATCTCGATCGCCCCCGCCGCGCAGGATACGCCGGTGGTGCGTGAGGCGATGGAGGACAAAAAGGGCAAGGATCAGCTCAGCTGGCTGGGTGTCGATTACGACAACTACACGGGCCGCATGCTCGAGCAGCCAAGCCGAGCGGACATCCCGCTCGCCGTTCAGGAGCAGCTGATCGTCGAGCTGTACAGCAAGTAATAGAGGCGAAACGCACATGTCAGCAGGGCTAGATCTTACAGGACTCGTGCTGCCGGGCACCGTCGAGGAACAAAGCAGTTCCGACGACGGCCGCCGAGCGGAATACGTACTGCAGCCGCTGGAGAGAGGTTTCGGCCACACGGTCGGGAACTCGATTCGTCGGGTGTTGCTGTCGTCTCTTCCGGGGTGCGCTATCTGGGCGTTCCGGGCCGATGGCGTCCAGCACGAGCACCAGACGATTCCGGGTGTGGTGGAGGACATCCACCAGGTGATCCAGAAGCTCAAGAAGCTCGTCGTCGTGCTCGATCCGGGCATCGATGAGGCGAAGCTGGAGCTTGCCGTGTCCAAGGCGGGACGGGTCACAGCCGCGATGATCGGAAGCGTGTCGGGTGTCACGATCGTGAACTCCGACGAGCCGCTGTTCACGCTCCAGGACGATCTGCCGGAGGGACGTCCGCTCAACCTGGACTTCTGGGTGAACCGTGGTCGCGGGTTCGTGGTGGCCGAACAGCACGAACGGCCGGAGGATGCGCCGGTGGACCTGATCCGAATCGACTCGGTCTACAATCCGGTGGTTCGGGCCAATTTCCAGGTCCAGGAGACGAGAGTCGGCCAGCGGACGGACTTCGATCGCCTCACGGTGCAGGTCGAGACGAATGGCTCGCTGAATCCGGGGGACGCGATCGCCTACGCTGCGGAGATCGCCAGGCTGCACCTTCAGTACCTGACCGGGTTCGGATCCGGGAACGGTGGTGCGGCGCCCGAGGTGGGCGGCCCGGCGGGACGCACGGCGGTAGACGGTGGGATGACGGCTCTGCTCGAGTCGCCGTTGGAAGCGTTCGACGGCATCTCGATTCGCTCCAGGAACAACCTGGACAAGGCCGACATCCGCACGCTACTGGACATCGTCGTCCGATCTCGCGACGATATCCTGGCCGTGCCTTCGTTCGGCGAGAAGTCGCTGGGAGAGATTGCCGAGGTCCTGGCGCTCAACGGTCTCCGATTCGGGATGGCCATCGAGCGGGACGACGGGGGCGATCTGTGGATCGTAGA
>JAMJQV010000038.1 GCA_023554435.1 Gemmatimonadota bacterium
CGCGATCCGGTCCGACCGTGCGGACCCTTCCATTTCGGTGGCGCGTTGTCTCCCAGCCGTGGCGGACGATACCGGCTCGGCCTGCGGGATCATCACGGCAGCGTTCACCGCGTGCGCTCACGGCCTGGGCGAGTCGACCCCGGTTCGTCACCCGCGCTGCGAGAGCCGCGGAGACGACCGGTGCATGTGGGAGGTCGCTCCGCTGCAGAACTAGCCTGGCGGAGGTTCTCCCCCGTCGGGCTCGCGATCGTCTGCGTGCCAGGGCTCCACGTGAACCACCGCAGCCGAGAAGCCGGCGTCCTCGACAAGTCGCCGCTCCACCGAATCCGCGACCAGGTGCCCGGCTTCCACCGTTCGGTCTCCGTCCACTTCTATCGTGAGCTCAACGAACGCGGCGCCCTCGAGATCCCCCCGGCTCCGCACCTCCGTCACATCACGGACGCCGGTTACATCCGAAACGAAGCGGTGAATTCGGGCCGCGTCGATGGCAGCCCGGTCCACGAGCGAGGGGATGGCCTGCCTGAGTATCTCCCAGCCGCTGTGGGCGATGAGAAGCGCCACGACGATTCCAAGCCAGGCGTCGGCCGCCGTCCAGCCCCGGCTCACGATGAACAGCCCCCCCAGGACCGATGCGGTGACCAGCACGTCGGCACCCGTGTGGCGGGCATCAGCCTTGAGGAGCACGCTGTTGAGTCGCTTCCCGGCCCGGTTCTCGGTCCATGCCACCGCAACGTTGACGGCCATCGTGCCCAGGAGCACGGCGAAAGTCAGGGGCTCCAGGCGGGGGGGCGCCGGATCGCCGAGCAGTCTTCCGATCGCGGCGCTCACCAGCTCGAAACAGGTGATGGAGAGGAAGGCAACCACGGCCAGCGCCCCGAGCACTTCGAACTTCGCGTGGCCGTAGGGGTGTTCGTCGTCCGGTGGAGCGGATGCGGCTTTCACCGCCGCGAGGCCGACCACGTTGTTGAGCGCGTCCACCCCCGAGTGGGCAGCGTCTCCCAGGACCGCCAGGGAACCCGATCGCAGTCCGATCCAGAGCTTGGCGGCGATCACGGCGAGATTGGCGAGGAGGACAGCCCACAGGATCCGGCGAACCGCTGCGTGCCGGTCCGGAATCACCGGCGGGACCAGCGCCCGGTACCGGGTCTGCGGCCACTCCCCCTGCGCCGGGATCCGCCCATTCGATCCAGCAGAATACGGATTGGAGCCTTGCGCGGAGCCTTCGCCCCCGTGTCCTCGTAGCGGTCGTACAGGCCGGGGTAACCGAGGCCGATCCACACCCCGACCGCCAGAGCCAGGACGCTCGCGATGATCAGAAGTATGAGAAAAGTCTGGTCGGTCATTCATCCATCTCCGAGTTCCGCTGCACCGCCGCTCGAACATCTAATGTCGTGCCCCGCCGACCGAGCGCAACCTCGTGCGGTCCGGGAGGTCGACCGATCTCGGCCTGCTTGCACATTCGCCCAGGGCAGGCCAGCTTTTGAGGAAACGTCGGCGCGTCGGGCCGGCGTCGTGCCGGACCCGGCAATTTCAACTTCAGGAGAGGTCACCGTGGGCAACTCCGACTTCCTTCGCGGCTCCTTCCGTCGGACCGTGAGAGCCAGCCTCGCCGTGCTGGGGCTTGCCGCTCTTGCGAGCGGCTGTGTGGACGAAGACACCGTATACAACGACCGGCCGTTCGGTGATGATCCGCCGGCATCGGCAGGCGGGATGCTGGGGTATTTGCAGGGACAGGCGGGAGAAACCACCTGCGCCCAATGCCACGCCACGCCCAGCTCGACCTGGGCCACGACGGCGCATGCCGACGCGTGGAACGGCCTGCAGGACAGCGGTCACGCGCAGGAGTTCTGTGAGGCCTGCCACAGCGTCAGTGAGCTGGGCAACGCCGAGACGGAGCCGGTCGGTTGGACGGCCACCGCTGACGCCCGCTACGTCGACGTGCAGTGCGAGTCGTGTCACGGCCCGGGGTCCACGCACGTGGCGAATCCCGAGGCGAACCAGCCTATCCCCTCTCTGGCAGTGGGGTCGGATCTGACCAACGGCTGCGGCGAGTGCCACAACGGCACGCATCACCCCTTCGTCGAGCAGTGGGAAATGTCGAAGCACTCCGAGGTCATCGGGTTCGCCGCAGCCCGGACCGAATGCGCCAGTTGCCACAGGGGACAGGGTACACTGCTCGCGTGGGGCGTCCGCTCCAATTACGTCGAGCGCGACTCCGAGGAACCGCTCGCCGTCGTGTGCGGCGTGTGCCACTCGATGCACGACAATACGTTCGAGGGGCAGCTCCGTTTCCCGGTCAACACGCCCGACGTTCAGGTGCACCTGTGCGCTCGCTGCCACAACCGGCGCTCTGTGCCGGACGCCAACTCCTCGCATGGCCTGGCACCCCACTCCCCGGAGACTGAGCTGCTCGTCGGTGAGGCCGGGTGGATCCCGCCAGGCGCCGACCTGGACTACGGAGCGATCGTCGCCTCGCACGGGACGACGAACAACGAGAAGCTGTGCGCCACGTGTCACGTGGCCATGTATACGATCACGGACCAGGCGACCGGCGAGTTCGTGTTCGAGGCCGTGGGCCACACGTTCCAGGCGATTCCCTGCGTGGATTCCGAAGGCATCCCCAACGGTGAGACCGACTGCGCGATCGAAACTCAGGCCAGATCGTTCGCCGGGTGCGTCGATTCCGGCTGCCATTCGACTGAGGAAGGAGCGGCCGCGATCCTCAACTTCCGGGGTGATTTTGTCGCGCAGCAAGCGGCTGCCCTGCTCGCGCAGCTGGAGGTGGTCGATCCGAACCTCGACGAGCCGGGCGGCGAGATCGATGCCGGGACCTCGACCTTCACCGTGGCCGAGGGCGCGTTCTTCAACTACAACCTGGCCACCCACCTGGGCGACGTATACGGGTCCACAACGCATAACGGACCTTGGATTCGCGCTCTCCTCGAAGCGAGCATCGTCGCCGTGGAGGACGAGTACGGAGTCGCGCCCCCGGCTCCGTAGGACCGGCCGGCAGGGACCTGCCGTCGCGGCGAAACACAAGAACCCGCGGAAGCCGACTGGCCTCCGCGGGTTCTTTGTTGTTCGAGACCGCTGAACGGTCTCCCTGCGTTCGCGTCTCGCGTCAGGCGCTCACCCGGCCTTGGCGTGGCACATGACGCAGTTCTTGTCCTCCAGTCCCTCATGACTCGCCGGAGCCGCTGGCATGCCTTCCATGGCACCGGAATGGCACATGGAGCATGCTTCCTTGCCCTCGATCTCGTGCGGGGTCGCCTTGGCGGCGCCCTGCCCGAGGGAACCCTCGGCGTGACACGACTGGCAGGTGTCATCAGCCCAGCCCTCGTGGCTGGCGGGGGCCGCGGGCATGCCCTCCATGGCGCCGGAATGGCACATGGAGCACGCTTCCTTGCCAGCGATGTCGTGCGGCGTGACCGGAGGTCCTTCCTGTGCGAACGCCGGAGCCGCAGCCAGTGCCACGAACAGCGCCGCCCCGGCAGCGATCGACAGTAGACGGTTCATACTTCTCTCTCCTTTGATACTCCGTTTTCGCGGGCGCTCTCCTCCCACGCGATCCTTGTCCGTAAAAGTACGCAGGCCGGCTGCGCTCCGCGAGTATCCATGTGTAAGACACCGCGTCCTGCGCTCCTGTTTGGACCCCGGGGTGATGACATGTGCGGGCGACCCGGTACGGAAACGAAAGTACCTGTCGAGACAGGGTCTCACGGCACGAAAGGTGCTGTGACAGACAGGTGAAGCGCTCCCCTCGCTTCACATACATCGGAGACTCGTCATGCTCCTCCAACGACCCCCGATCGCTCGTTGGCTGATGACGTTCGCGTGCGTCCTCCTGTCTGCCCAGCTGTCGGCGTCCTCCGCGTCGGCCCAGGAGCCGGAGGCCGAAGACCCCAACCGCACGTGCTTCATGTGCCACGGGGACCCGGAGAATTTCTCCGAACGTGAAGATCGCGACCGGCTGATCGTCACTCCCGAGCAGTTCGAGGACTGCGTCCACTGCAGCTTCGGAATGAGCTGCGTGAGCTGCCACGTGGACTATGCGTTCCCGCATCCCGAAGAGTATGCGCCCGTCGAGTGTGCGCGCTGTCACCGTGCCCTGGTGCAGGAGTACGAGGCGAGCGTTCACGGCTATGCCCTGGCACGAGGCAACGAGCGGGCGCCGAGCTGCGTGAACTGCCATGGCGTGCACGACATCCGGCGTAGCGAGGACCCCGAATCCGGGACGACGCACGCGCATGTGGCGGAAACCTGCAACGAGTGCCACAGCTCCGGCGGGCTGCTCACGGACGAGTACCTCAAGCTGCCATCTCCCTCGGAACAGTTCGCTCGTTCCGTGCATGGCGAGGCCGGGGCAGCGGGCGACATGGAGGCCGCGACGTGTACAGACTGTCACGGCGTCCACGACCTGAGGGGACACAACGACCCCGGCTCGATGATAAATCGGCTCAACGTTTCCGAAACCTGCGGTGCCTGTCACGAGGCGATCACCGAGGAGTACGACCGCTCGATCCACGGGCGGGCGCTGGCCGCCGGCGTGGGGGACAGCCCCACGTGCACAGACTGCCACGGCGAGCACCTGATCCTCCATCCGGAGGACCCGGACGCGGGAACGCACGCCAACCACCAGGCCGCCGACCTGTGCGGGGACTGTCACAACGATCCGGTGATCATCGCCAAGTACAGCCTGCAGGCCGACGTGGTGCACACCTACACGGACAGCTACCACGGGTGGGCGACGGCCCGGGACCACGGCCACTCGGCCACGTGCGTGAGCTGTCATACGGCTCACCTGGTGCTCCCGACTGCGGATCCCGAGTCGTCGGTGTCGGAAGCGAACGTGGTGGCCACGTGCCAGCAGTGCCACGAGGGCGCGACCCGCGATTTCGCCGAGTCGTACGACCACGTGGCGGCGTCACAGGCCACGAACAGAGGCCGCCGTATCATCACGTCCATCTACATCGGCCTCATCGTGGTCGTGATCGGGGGCATGGCGCTCCACAACGCGCTCATCGTGAACTACTACCTGGTCGAGAAGAGACGTCGGGAGAAGGTGGAACGCGGCGTCGTGCGGTTCGACAAGATCCAGATCGCGCAGCACATGACTCTGGCGGTCACGTTTATCCTCCTCGTGCTCACCGGTTTCGCGCTGCGGTATCCCGAGGCCCTGTGGGTCAAGTGGACGGGCATCGCGTTCCTGAGCGAACCGTTACGTTCGTGGAGTCATCGGATCCTCGGTGTGGCCCTGATTCTCTTCTCGGTCGTGCACGTCTTCTACGTCGCGCTCTCACGGCGGGGGCGCGAGGAATTCAAGGCGATGCTGCCAACCTTCCAGGACATCCTGGACTTCCGCGACAACATGGGCTTCCACGTGTGGGCCACGAAGCGGAAGCCGCGCTTCGGGCGGTATGACTACACGCAGAAAGCCGAGTACTGGGCCCTGGTATGGGGAACCGGGCTGATGGCGATCACCGGCCTCGTCCTGTGGTTCCCGGTCGTCGCTACCTCGTGGGCCCCGGCTTGGATCGTTTCCATCTCAGAGACGATTCACTTCTACGAGGCCTGGCTCGCGATGCTGGCGATCGTCGTGTGGCATTTCTTCTTCGTGATGTTTCACCCGGAAGTCTATCCGATGAGCTGGATCTGGCTCACGGGGAAGATGCCCGAGCACGAGCTCCAGGCCGTGCACGGCCGTTGGTACGATGAGGAAGTGGCGGATATGCTGGACGCATTGCCGCCAGGCGAGACTACGGCCGGCCTGCCCGAGCGGAGAAAGGAATCGGAACCCGGCTCCGAAGTATAGGTACCACCTGACCGGACGATCGCAGACCCGGAGGGGAGGGCCGTTGCGCCCTCCTCGACCGGGACATTTTGACCCGTTCGACCGGTGGACACATCATCGTTGCGCCTGTATTGCCCCGTATCTCCTTCATTGATGCGCCGTTGTCTACTGCGTCCACTTCTTGCAGGGTGTGTGGTTGATCGACCGCGGGCCCGGGCGGAGGGCTCACCTGAATATCGCGAACGACCGCTTACTCCTTCCGGAGGCCTGATGCGAATCCGGATGTTCGATAGACTGACACGACTGACCGCAGCGATCCTGTTGGCTGCGCTGTTCCTGACTCCTGCTGCCGCTGTGGCGCAGGAGGTCAACTGCCTGATGTGCCATGAAAACCCGGCGTTCTTTCAGAGCCAGGAGAACGGCGAGCGCCTCGTGGTCACGCAGGAGTCTCTGTCCGCTTCGGTGCATGGCAGCCTGCGCTGCCAG
This sequence comes from Gemmatimonadota bacterium, assembly GCA_023554435.1. Taxonomy (GTDB): domain Bacteria; phylum Gemmatimonadota; class Gemmatimonadetes; order Palauibacterales; family Palauibacteraceae; genus Benthicola. The sequence continues at coordinate 6,278 of JAMJQV010000038.1, forward strand.
GATTGCCATGCGGGCCTCGAGTTCCCGCATCAGGCCGATGCTCCCCCGCCCAGCTGCGCACAGTGCCACGGGCGGCAGACGCGGCAGCACACGCAATCACTGCACGGCCAGGCGGCCGCTCGCGGTGACGCCCTCGCGCCGGGATGCGTGGATTGCCATGGCTCACATGACGTCCTGTCGAGCCGGAACCTGGCGTCGCAGACGTCGGTCATGAACATCCCCGTCCTGTGCGGCGAGTGCCACCAGGAGGGAGCGGAGGTCGCGGAGCGCCGTCAGATTCACCAGGACAGCATCCTGTACAATTACTCGCTGTCCATCCACGGGGCGGGCCTGTTCGAGCGCGGGCTGTCCGTGACGGCCGTGTGCACGTCCTGCCACACGTCGCATTTCATCCTGCCGCACGAGGATTCACGCTCCAGCATCCACGTCGACAACGTCGCCGGGACCTGCATGGCGTGCCACGCCAGGATCGAGGAAGTGCACACGCAGGTCATCGAGGGGCGCCTTTGGGAAGAGGGGCCGCACATGATCCCCGCGTGCGTGGACTGCCACCAGCCGCACGAGATCCGCAGGGTCTTCTACGACGCGGGTGTGGCGAACGCCGACTGTCAGGAATGCCACGCAGACCCGGACCTCACCGGCACGGACGCTGAGGGGAACACGGTCTCGATGTTCGTGGACGAGGGTCCATACAGCCTCGGCGAGCACCGGGGCACGACCTGTGCCCAGTGCCACGTCGAAGTGAGCGTGGGCTTTGACGAACGGCCGTGCGAGACGATTGCCTCACCGGTGGACTGCGCGATCTGCCACGCGGGTGAAGTCGAGCAATTCCAGGCCAGCAGCCATGGACGCCTAGCGGCCGAGGGCATCGCCGACGCGCCCGTGTGTCTGGATTGCCACGACCGGCACGCCACCGCCGACCAGACGAATCCGACATCTCCTACCTATCCGCGCAACGTCCCCGAGCTTTGCGGGACCTGCCACCAGGAGGGAGGGGCCGCGGCGCAGCGGATCCAGCGCGAGGGTCCGGACATCGTGGGTGGCTTCGAGATGAGCATCCACGGGAAGGGACTGCTGCAGAGCGGCCTCGTGGTGACGGCGACCTGCACGGACTGCCATGGGGCACACGCCGAGGCTCCAGTCACCGATTCGACCTCCATGATTCACCCGAACAACGTGGCGGCCACGTGCGGTCAGTGTCACCACGGAATCGAGGAGGAGTTCCGGGAGAGCATTCACTACCCGGAGAATGGGGACTACTCGGTCGAAGGCGAGCACCGGTACCCGACGTGCGAGGATTGCCATACCTCGCACACGATCAGCCGCACGGACCGGGACGATTTCCGGATGCTCATGATGAGCCAGTGCGGCCGTTGTCACGAAGACGAGTCGGAGACGTTCTTCGAGACGTACCACGGCAAGGTGTCGAGACTCGGGGGGGCGCGCGCAGCCAAGTGCTACGACTGTCACGGAACGCACAACATCCTCCCCAACTCGGAGCCGGCGTCGATGCTGGGGCGGGAGAATATCGTCGATACGTGCGCGCAGTGTCACCCGGCGGCGAACGAGAAGTTCACGGGATACCTGACGCACGCCACGCACCACGATCCGGACAAGTACCCGTGGCTGTTCTGGTCCTTCTGGCTCATGACCGGGCTACTGGTCAGTGTCCTGACGTTCTCGCTCATCCACACGGGCGCCTGGTTGTTCCGCCTGTGGCGCGAGCCGGAGCACTGGAAGGGTCACGTCGAGGCCGTGGGCGAGGAGCGAAAGCAGTTGTACCGGCGCTTCACGCAGTTCCAGCGGATCATGCACCTGGTCATGCTGCTCAGCTTCATGCTGCTGGCCGCCACCGGCATGGCCCTCAAGTTCTCCTGGATGGGGTGGGCGAAACTGTTCTCGCGCATGGTCGGAGGATTCGAGGCCATGGGCGTCCTGCACCGGCTGGGAGCCGTGGCTTTGATCGGCATCTTCATCGTGCACCTTTGGGACGTCCGCAAGCAGAAGCGCGCGGCTGGGACAACCTGGAAGGAGTACATCTTCTCGCGCGACTCGCTGATGTTCAACAAGAACGACGGCCGCGAATTGGTGGCCTCGATCAAGTGGTTCTTCGGCAAGGGAGAGAGGCCCAACTACGGCCGATTCACCTATTGGGAGAAGTTCGACTACTTCGCGGTCTTCTGGGGTATGTTCATCATCGGGTCCACCGGGCTCTTGCTGTGGTTCCCGGAGTTCTTCACGAACGTGCTGCCCGGCTGGTTCGTCAATGTGGCCACGATCATCCACAGTGATGAGGCGCTGCTGGCGGTGGCGTTCATCTTCACCATTCACTTCTTCAACACGCACTTCCGTCTGGACAAGTTCCCGATGGACCCGGTGATCTTCACGGGCCGGGTCCCTCTCGAGGAGCTCAAGCGTGACAAGCCGATGGAGTACGAGCGCATGAAGGCGGAGGGCAAGCTGGAAGAGCGGCTGGTCGAGCCGCTTCCGAAGGAGTTCGAGACCACCGTTCGCGTCTTCGGCTTCACGATGCTCGCGATCGGACTCACGATCGTCGCACTCATTCTGTACACGATGCTGTTTGGGTACAGATAGCCGATCGCACAGCGGGGCCGGGAGCTTCCGGCTCCGTATTGTCGAGGCCGGGCGGGCGGGCTTGATCCAATCCGCCCGCCCGGCCATGTTTCATGGAGCCGTCCAGGAAGCTCCGTGACAGGTAACCTCAAGCGTGTCGGAGCAGGACCATGACTGTCCATCGCCGGCCGTTCTTCTTGTTCCTCGCGTTCGCCGTGGCGTCGCTGCCAACGGTGGCCCAGGCCCAGGGCATACGCGGTGACGTGAGACTCAACTGGGGCTGGATGCAGCTCCAACCGTTCGCACAGGACTCGGTTCCGGAGGGGGATGTCTCGGGCTCGGGCCTGCAGCGTCAGCTGGCGAACGGAACCGTAGTGTCGTGTATCGAGGGCGACTACTGTCGCTGGTACGAGAACAACGGCCAGCGCCAGGACATCATGCCATTCACCCAGGACCTGCGATTCGCCGGGTGGACCGGTGTCCAGGGGCTGTCGTTTCACGGGCAGATGCGCACGCGCCTGGGCAGTGACGACCTGTGGCCACGCACCGATCAGAAGTTCGACCTGCTCACGGGCTACCTCAGTTACAATCGGTCGGCTTTCCAGATCAAAGCGGGTCGGATGTACCGGGCGTCGGGCCTTGGGTACTACAACTTCGACGGCGCATCGGCCGTTTGGCGCGGACTCGGATGGATGTGGGTCGAGGGATACGCCGGCTGGAGCCTGGCTCGCGGTGTCAACGCGCCGCGAAACGGCAGCCTGTACCAGGACGCGGACCTACTGGCCACGGACCGGCGCGCTTATCTCTTCGGTGGCGAGCTCGGCTTCCGTGGGGGCAAGGTGTTCTCCGGCTCGGCGACCTACCAGCGCGAGCTCCGCACCGATCGACTGGCCCTCTATTCCGAAAGAGCGGCGGTCAACCTGAGGGCGCTCGTGGGTGCCTGGGCGTTCGACGGTGGCGCCAGCTACGACTTCGCCTTCGACCAGCTCAACGACGCCCGGATCCGGGTCACGACGCCGCAGGTGCTCGGGATCAAGTTTGCCGCGCAGGCCAGGCACTACACTCCGTTCTTCGACTACTGGACGATCTGGAGTGCCTTCTCTCCCGTCGGCTTCGACGAGGCCCGGCTTTCCGGTACGTGGACCTCCAGGGACCTCCCGCTGCTCGTCGAGATCGGGGGGGCCTACCGTGAGTACGAAGACACGAACGCTGGTTCATCGAACAGCACGATCCGCAAGGACGGCTACCGCGGCTTCGGCCGGGTCTACTGGAGCCCGGACCGGTGGTACGTGGACGCACGCTACCGCGCGGAAGACGGATTCGGAGGCTCCCGTTACGGTGGCGACCTCGTCGTGGGCCGCTATCTGACCCTGGGCTCTGCCTCCTACGTCGCCCTGCGGGGCACCGCGACGGAGACCCTGTACGAGTTCCGCGAAGGCGAGCGCTACGTGGTCGGCGGCGCCGTAGAAGGATCGTATGACATCACGAAGGCCAACCTGACGCTCGACGCCAGCCTCGGTTTCTACCAGATCGAAGACAAGAACCGGCCCCTGGCCGATACCTGGACGGAAGGTCGCGCGAGCGTCGGATTGCGCTGGCGCTTCAACACTGGAGGTACCCGATGAGGCGGCTCGCTTACCTGGGCGCCCTCGTTCTCACGGTCGGCGCCGGAGCGCTGTTCGCGGCCTCCCGTGGCTCCTTCGATTTCCCGCACGAGAAGCACGCGGCCCTCGGTGGAGCCGGGTGTGAGAGTTGTCACGCTGGCATCTACTCGGGCGACGCGGCGCAGAACGTCTCCGCCGACCCGGCTCTGTGCGCGGGATGCCACAACGGCCAGGCGTTCCCCGAGGTGGGATACACCGGATACACACCGCAGGAAAGTGGCCTGAAGTTCCAGCATGCCACGCACCCGAAGCTGGGTTGCCAGAGCTGCCACCGCGATCCGGACGGCGAGGGTGACATGGCCGTGCAGGCCGCATCGGGTGACACCTGCCTGGCATGCCATGGCAACGGGGCCACCGACCACTTCGAGGTCGGCGTCAACCCTTGCGAGACCTGCCACTACGATCCGGCGCCTGGCCACACGCCCGATTTCATGACGCAGCATGCCACCGCCGCCGCGGCGGAGCTCCCGAACTGCACGCAGTGCCACCGGGAGACCTTCTGCGTCGACTGCCACGATGGGCCGACGAACCCGGGCACGCAGTACCACCCGGCGAACTTCGTCACCCGCCACAGCGCCGAGTCGTGGGCCGCCCCGATGGAGTGCGCCGAGTGTCACTCGCGAGAGGTCTTCTGCCGCGACTGCCACTCGAACCAGGGTGTCGCGCAGGATGGGCGCCAGAACGGTGGCTACCACGATGGCGTGGCCAACTGGCTGCAGCAGCACGGCGCCGCCGCGCGGCAGGGCCTGGAGAGCTGCACCACATGCCACCAGCAGACCGAGTGCCTGGCCTGTCACTCCGCCAGGGAGGGTTGGCGCGTGAATCCGCACGGACCGGACTTCGATCCTGAGCGGGCTGCGGACCGCAGCACGCAGTCGTGCGCGATCTGCCACACGGGGTACTGAGCCGAGCCCACTGCAGGCATCATGACAGGAGGGGCCGCAACCGTGATGGTTGCGGCCCCTCTGTCGTTCAGTCCGCGGATCCGGATCTCGCCGTTGGCGGAAGCCCCGGCTCGAATCTTCTGGAGCGGGCTATCGACCCATCCAGCTCGCCTGCGCCGGCGCCGCCGGTTCAGGTGCCGTCTCGAGCAGCGTCCGATGAAGGAACCGGGTCATCATCTCGTACAGGTTCACCGACAGGACTCGTCCCCGGACGCCATGACGCTGGCCCGGATAGAGCCTCATGTCGAACTGCTTCCCCGCCTGCTCGAGCTCGGCGATCATCTTGAGCGTATTCTGGGGATGCACGTTGTCATCCGCGGTGCCGTGGATGATCAGCAGCTCACCTTCCAGGCCTTCCGCGTGTGAGAGCGGCGCCCCGATCGAGTACCCCTCCGGGTTCTCCTGCGGCGTGCGCATGAAGCGCTCCGTGTAGATCGTGTCGTAAAGTTCCCACGAAGTCACCGGCGCGCCGGCGATCGCCGCAGCGATCTGTTCGCCGCCCAGGAGCGACGTCATGAGCGCCATGTACCCGCCGTAACTCCAACCCCAGATCCCGATACGCGAAGCGTCCACGTAGGGCAGATCGCCGAGTTGACGCACGGCCGCCAGCTGGTCAGCCGTCTCCAGCTGTCCGAGACGCAGGTAGACCTGCTTCTCGAACTCGCGCCCGCGCGCGCCCGTTCCGCGGTTGTCCACGCTGGCGACCAGGATCCCGTCCCGGACCAGCATCTGGTGCCACAGGTATCGCGTTCCTCCCCACGAGTCCCGGACCGTCTGGCTGCCGGGTCCCCCATACACGTACAGGAGAAGCGGGTATGTCTTCCCGGGATCGAAGTCGCGCGGCTTGATGATCCACGCATTCAACGCGCTCCCGTCAGCCCCCTGTACCGTAAAGAACTCCGGTTCGCGCAGGTCGAGGCCCTCCAGCTTCCCTGCAAGCTCGGCATTGTCCGCCAGTACCCGTACCTCACTGCCATCCGCTACCCGCCGAAGTCGCGTCACGGGCGGCGTTCCGATCGAGGAGTAGGTGTCGGTGAAGAACGAAAAGTCCGGACTGAATCGAGCCGAGTGCGTCCCGCGCCCGCCAGCGAGCCGGGTCATGTCTCCTCCGTCGAGCGACGCCGAGTAGACCGAACGAGTCGTCGGACTCTCCGAGGCCGCGGTGAAGAAGATCCTGTCCTCCGCCTCGTCCACCCCGTGGAACGCCGTCACGTCCCAGTTGCCGCGGGTGAGCTGCCGCACCATCCGCCCCGAGCGATCGTACAGGTACACGTGCGAGAAGCCGTCCCGGTCGCTCGTCCACGTGAATCCCTGCCCGTCGTCGAGCCAGTGCAGATCGTCGTTGGCGTTGAGCCAGGCCTCGTCCCGCTCCGAAAACAGCAGCGATGTCTGGCCGGTATTCGCATCCCCGAGGAGAAGATCGAGCTGGCTCTGGTGTCGGTTCAGCCGCTGGATCACCACCTCGTCCGAAGACGCGGCCCACTCCATCCTCGCGATGTAGACATCCTGGTCGGATCCGATGTCGAACCAGGTGGTCTCGCCGGAAGCCAGCTCGACCGCTCCCACGCGAACCGTCGAGTTGGCCTCTCCTGCCTTGGGGTAGCGGACGCCTTTGAGTTCCGGGTAGAGCGGCATGGCGTCCACCAGCCAGTAGGTACGAATCGGGCTCTGATCAAACCGCCAGTAGGCCAGCTTCGAGCCGTCAGGGCTCCATCGGAAGGCATCCCGCAGCCCCAGCTCCTCTTCGTACACCCAGTCGGTGGTGCCGTTGATGATCGTCTCACTGCCATCGAAGGTGAGGCGCTGCTCCTCGCCACTGGCCAGGTCGACGACGTAGAGGTCGTTCTCCCGGACAAACGCGACCTGCCGCCCGTCGGGAGAGAACTTGGCGAACATCTGCCATCCCTCGGCGTCACTCACGGGAATGAGGCCGCGGGTCGGAAAATCGAATACGTAGTAGCGACCCTTCGTACGAGCCCTCCATACCTGCTGGCTCTCCGCGAAGATCAGCAGCCGCCGGCCGTCGGAGGAGAACGTGTAGCTCTCGATCCGCAGGGGCTCGTCCGAACCCTGCTTGATCAACTCGGCGGCCGAGACCAGCTTCTCCCGCTGGCCCGTTCGGGCATCGACTTGCCACAACTCGCTGTGCCCGGCCGAATCACGCTCGATCGTGGACCAATGCAGTCCGTCGGGCATCCAGCGTACCCTTACAGACTGCCCGCTGAAGTCTCCGCTACCATAGATCCGCTCGACCGTGAGATCCTGCTGCCCGACGGCCGCCGAGGGATCCGAGATCGACACGAGCCCGACCGCCAGGACCCCAACCGCCATCCGGACCGTGTATCGCGCATACGTCATCGAAATCACTCCGTCGATAGAACTACAGGACCAGCAGCACCTGCACGGGCGGCAGGCCGTAGTGGATCTTCGTCCAGCGTCCCAGCACCGCGTTGCCATAGTACAGGCGTCCGGTACTCGTGCCCACGAAACCGGATTGTCGGGCCGTGCGGTCCGTAGCGATGGCCGTAAAGGCACCCTTCTCTCCCATGGTGCTCGTCTTGAACGCCCCCCAGGTCTCGCCCGAGTCGCGGCTGACCATCAGGCGCGCCTTCGCGTTGCCCTTCGAGCCCTCCCACGTCGCGGGGGGACCTGCCGTGACGGCGAGAACGAGAATGGAATCGCTAGCTCCACGCTCGAATTCGGCATCCAGCCTGGTGCAGTAGGCCTGCCCCAGCTCGCCCCCGTGAGACGACCACTTCCGGCCGCGGTCACGGCTGATGTGGAAGCCTCCACCGGTGGCTGCGTACACGCGGGACGAGTCGAGGGGGTCGGCCATCAGGAAGTGCACATCGTCAAACAGGCCCTCGTTGCAGCCTGTCCACGTCTGTCCGCCGTTGTCGCTGCGGTAGGCTCCGCCGATCTCGACCCCGGCATACAGCCGCTTCGGATTGTGCGGGTCGGCGGCAATCGTATCGACGCGAGCCGCCCCTTCCCCTGAGTCCTTCCAGCCCTCCCGGACGCCAAGCACCCGGAACTCCGTCATTTCTTCCCAGTTCACTCCCCCGTCGCGTGAGACGTGCAGGGCTGCGGGCTGCGTTCCAGCGTACAGCAGCTCCGGGTCGCGCGGTGACACGGCCAGTGAGCGAATGATGTGGCCGTCCAGCGGCCCGGTCATCTGCGTCCACGTACGGCCCTGATCCTCGCTCCGCCACACGCCGTGACCACTGACGGCCGCGTAGAAACGGCGGCCCGCGGGAACGATGGCGCGAACGTCGTCGCCCTCGAAATGGCTCTCCTCGACCTGGGCGGCGCGCTCGCCGTGTACCCATCTCGCCACATACAGGCCACCCTTCGTTCCCACTAGTATTCGCATCGCTACGATTCCTTGTTCGGTCCGACGTTCAATGATCAGGATGCAGGGCCGTGAACACGGCCCGAAGAGCACCGCAAGGTCGCTTTCGCGGGGCTTCCGGGCAAGTTTCTCCAGCAGCTGGAGCGTCTGTATTCCCAAATCAGATTGACACGAATACGGACCCGACTACTTTGGCGCACCGCGTCTCATATCTCAGAGGTCATGCAATGTCGCTGGTTCGCCTACAAGAGGTCGCCAAGAGCTTCGGCGAGGTACGTGCCGTGGACGGCGTCTCGTTTTCCATCGATCGTGGCGAGGTCGTCGGGTTTCTGGGTCCAAACGGCGCCGGCAAGACCACGACCATGCGCCTGATCACGAGGGCCCTGGAACCTGATTCCGGAAGTATCGAGATCGACGGTCGGTCGGTGGCCGAGGACCCGGCGGAGGCACGTCGCCGCATCGGCTACCTTCCCGAGTCCAATCCCCTGTACCAGGACATGCTGGTCGGCGAGTTCCTGGCATTCATGGCCAGCTTGCGCGGAATTGAACCGGCGCAGGCCGCGGATCGAATTGACCCCGCCGTCGAGCAGACCGGAATCGCGGACGTCTACTACCGGCCTATCGCCCACCTGTCCAAGGGATATCGACAACGTGTGGGCCTGGCCCAGGCGATTCTCTCCGAGCCGGATATCCTGATTCTCGACGAGCCTACGGAGGGACTGGATCCGAATCAGCGGGTCGAGATCCGAAAACTGATCACCCGACTCGGACAGGATCACACGGTCCTTCTGAGCACGCATGTGATGCAGGAAGTGCAGGCCGTTTGCGACCGGCTCCTGATCATTCACGAGGGGAAGATCATCGCGGA
>JAMJQV010000315.1 GCA_023554435.1 Gemmatimonadota bacterium
TCCACGAGCCGCCACACGCTCACGGGGTCCCACAGGCTGTCCAGCGGGATCCGATCCAGATGATCCAACGCCTTCTCGGGCTCGCCGCCCTCGTAGAACAGATTGGCCAGGAGAGAGCGAGCGTCGTGGTTCTCCGGCTCGAGTTCCAGGCACCGCTCGAGCCACATCCGCGCCTGCACGCCATCTCCCTGCCTGTGGAAGGTGTACGCCAGGTCGGCGGCCGCGTCCGAGCTCTTCTCGTCGGCGGCAACCGCCCTGCGGAAGAAGCGTTCAGCGTGTTCCCACAGCCCCTCCCTGAACAGCGCCCGTCCGATCGAGAGCATCAGGTCGAGGTCCCGCCCGAAGCCGAGGTCGAGGACTCGCTCGAAACACTGAAAACCGCGAGCCCGTTCGCCCAGTTTCAGGCGACTCTCACCCAGTCCGACGAGCGCATCCTCGTGGTCGGGCTCTCTCTCCAGGGCCTCGCTGAACGACCTTCGGGCCCACACGAATTCTTCTCGGGCCAGGTGAGTGTACCCGATGGAGACCAGGAGCTCCACGGCCTCCGGGTACAGCGCTGCACCACGCCGGAGAGTCTCCAACGCGCCGTCGTAATCGCCAGCCTCGTACAGGCGCTGAGCTTGCCGGTCGAACTCGTCGGCACTCCAGAACCGGGAACCTTCCATGGTTTCCCTACGCTCGCTCGAAGAGGTACGCGCTATCCAGCAATCGATTCCCATCACGGTCGTTCACCGAGTGCTGCCGACCGGACCAGATGGCGGCACCACCCGTCTCACCACGCTTGTTGATCGCGTAGTAGTTCACGTTGAAACTCGGTCGGCCGGTCTCGTCCAGGAGGCGGCTCTCGACCGTCCAGTCCACGATGCGCTGCAGAGCCGTCAGACAGGCGTCCGTGGGATGGGCCCCGCGTCGCATTTCTTCCACGATCAGGTGCGAACCGACGGTCTTGATGACGGCCTCGCCACGTCCCGTCGATCCGGCCGCCCCGACGTCGTTGTCACAGTAGCAGCCACACCCGGGGAGCGGACTGTCGCCGACCCGCCCGGGGATCTTGAAGAACAGTCCGCTCGTCGTGGTAACCGCCGACAGGTTACCGGCGCGGTCGACGGCCGAGCAATGGATCGTGCCCATCGGTCGCACGCCATCGTAGGAATCCAGCGCGCCCACGACCTCTCCGGAAGAAGTCGCCCCGGAGCCGCCGGGGTCGGAGAACGCACTGATCGCCTCGCCGCTCTCCTCGGGCGTGAGGTAGTCGTCCCGGTCGGAAAGGCGAGCGCGCCATCGAAGCCACGTATCCCTGGACTCGGCCGTGAGAAGGTCCATCGTCTCGAATCCCATTTCGGCCGCGAATCTCGCCGCGCCTCGGCCGACGAGAAGCACGTGGTCCGTGTATCGCATCACCGCCAGAGCCACTCGAGAGGGATTCACGTAGCCTTCGAGCGAGGCTACCGCGCCCACGCCCCGCGTCGGGCCGTGGTACACCTGGCTGTCCAGTTGCACGACGCCGAGTGCGTTCGGAAACCCCCCGTAACCCACGGTCTGATCCTCGGGGTCCTCCTCCACCCGATTCACTCCACTGATGACCCCCTCGAGCGTGCCGAGGCCGTCGTGAATCGCCTGCAGCGCGGTCTCGGTGGCCCGCAGCCCGTTTCCACTGGAAACCACGGCCGGCTCGACGGCCGCCCCGTCGAGGATCAGCGGGCCCGTAGAAGGACGGTCGACCATCCCGGGCAGGACATCCCGCCCGAAGACCGACGGAGCGAGCGCGCCCGCCCCGGCCACCGCCCCGGCACTGCGGATGAATCCCCTGCGACTCAGTTTTCCCATGCGTGCTCCCTGAAGGGTGTCAGTCCGTGTCCTGGGAAGCGACTTTGCCATTCTCGGTCGACTCTTCGGCCGATGGGTCCGCGTCGACCACCCGCAGCTCGATGCTCGTAACCCGCTGTTCGGCGGTCTCCACCACCTCGAGCTCGGCGGAACCCAGACGAACGATTTCGCCGGCCACGGGAATCCGGCCAAGCTTGCCGATCACGTAGCCCGCCACCGTGTCGTACTCATCCCCGTCCTCGACGTCGCCGAGACCGAACTGGTCGATCAGATCGGCCGGATCGGCGCCGCCGTCGATCCGTGCCCGACCCTTGCCAAGGACGACGATCTCTTCTTCGGCTACATCGTGCTCATCGAAGATGTCGCCTACGATCTCTTCGACGAGATCCTCCAGCGTCACGACGCCGTCCGTGCCACCGAACTCATCGACGACCACCGCCAGGTGCAGCTTCTGGTCCCGGAACTCGGCCAGGAGGTCATCCACCGGCTTCGTGTCCGGAACGAAGAACGGCCCCCGCATCACTCGGGTGAGCGAGAACTCCTCGCCCGGAGTCCGACGCATCCAGCGAAGCAGGTCCTTCATCAGGACGACACCCGTCACATCGTCGATCGATTCCCGGTACACCGGGACTCGCGAATAGCCGGACTCCGCCACCGTATCCAGGACTTCATCCAGGGTAGCGGTTTCGGAAAACGCCACGATGTCAGGCCTGGGGGTCATCACCTCGCGCGCCACCGTGCGGGTGAGTTCGAACACCCCGTGGATCATCTCTTCTTCGTCCTCTTCCACCACCCCCTCGGCACGGCTGTGCCGAAGCAGAGCCTCGATCTCCTCGGGCCCGTGCACCTGCCCGTAGCCTACGGGGAAGTCACCTCCCCGGCGGTTGGCGATGGGCATGGCGATGGCGTTGAGAACCCACAGGAGCGGGTACATGACCGCGGTGAAGAGGTTCAGCGGCGCAGCGACCAGGCGAGCCGCGCGTCGGGCGCGACTCAGAGCGATCGTGCGCGGAACGAGTTCGCCCAGGACGAGGTACAGCGTCGCGATTGCGCACAGCGACACGAGGACCGCTACCGCGAAGCTCACTCCGCTTGGAAGCGGCACGCCGGCGGCATCGAGCGCACCCTGGATTGCCGGCGCCAGCCACTCGATTCCCAGCCATCCGAGCGCCAGCGAGCTCAGCGTGATCCCGACCTGCGCGCTCGATATCGGACGCTCCAGAGACCGCCGGGCGAGCACGACCTTCGGGTCCGCCCGTCGGGGCTCATCGCCCGGCTCTTCCTGCGGGAGGTGCTTCGACGCTACGAGGGCGAACTCCGCGGCCACGAAGAACGCATTCGCGGCCACGAGGCCGAAGATCGCGACGATCCTCGCTACGAGGAGAGAACCCATCGTCCGGAAATCGTCGGGGAGGCGGGCCCGCTCCGGGGGGCTCTCTCGAGCCCACCCGGCATCGAGTCAGGTCTCATGAGAGACCACTGTCGGTCGCTGGAGCAGCAGGTTCAGGTTGTGCCGACCTCGTCTTGCCTCAGTCGGTGGTCTGGGGGGCTTCCCCCTCGGAAACAGCTACCTGAGGGGCTTCCCCCTCGGACACGGCTGCCTGAGTCACTTCCTCCTCGGACACAGCTGCCTCGGGACTCTCCCCCGCGGATGCACCAAACGGAATCGCCGGCTGACAGTATCTATGCCCGATGGCTTCGAGCTCTCCCACTTCAACGTCGGAAAGCGCCGGATACCGCTCTCGCAGGTACTCGACCGTGTCCGACATCCACTCCTTGCGCTCGGTGTCCTCGGCGTCGAGAACCCCACATCGCTGAATATGACTGAACAGCTCATCGCGAGCCAGATCCAACGTTGTTTGTTTTTGTCGTCCGCGTGACAAAGCTCCTCCTTTTTGATTCAATCCCTCCCGGTTCCGCCGGCTCTCGCGTCGAGCCGCCCGGCCGCCGGGGCTTGCCTGCCCAATATACCTGAGCCCGGATGACGCCGCAAAGCGCCTCTCGGAACTCCAGATGCGTTGATTATCGACGGCAAAAGCGGCGAATCAGCGCAACAACTCCTCCGTGATGGCCCATGCCAGGAGCGGCACCATGATCTCGTGATGTCCCGTGATCTGGTAGCCCTTTCCACCGCCGGTGCGCGTGGGCCTCTCGACGACGTTTACGCGGGGGCGGTACTGGCGGATCATGTCGAAGTCGGCCGTGAGGAACCCTCGCGGCGCGCCCGCGTCACGGTTGCGACAGATCGTCAGCGCCTTCAGAAACACCTCCGGGAGGATCACGGCCGATCCCACGTTGATCGCAGCCCCCCCGTCGTCCAACCCGCGAAGCGTCTTCACCAGCGCCAGGAAATCGGCGTACGAGGTTTCGCCAATCGCACCGCCGTCCGCTTCGGGATGCTGATGAATGATGTCGGCGCCGATCGCTACGTGCACCGAGAGCGGCACGCCCAGCCGGTGACAGGCCAGGATCAGGGACAGCTCGGGGTGCGCGTTGTCATCCCGCGCGTCGAGATCGGCGGCCAGGGCCGCGCCCAGACCGAGGCCCTCGTCCCTGCCGCGCCGAATCGCCAGGTTCATGTCGCGACCGGTCTCGAGCGCCATGCCGAACGTGCCATCCGCCAGGCCGGCTTCCACGTCTTCCGACGTGCCCCCCCAGCGACAGGTCTCGTAGTCGTGGATCACCGTGGCCCCGTTCACCGCCAGGTGCGTGACCACCCCCCGCTCCATGAGGTCGATCAGGACGACGGACAGGCCGGTCTTCACCACGTGCCCCCCGAGCATCCACACGACCTCGCGATCGCGGGCCACGGCCGAAGCGACGCCCCGGGCTACGGCCCGCAGAGAATCCGCTGCCAGGACGTTCGGAAGGGAATCGTAGAACTGGCCAAAGGCACCGGATCCCGCCGGTGGAGGCACCGCGAAATCCCCGGAAGACACCTTGTTCGGACGCTCACCTACCGGTACGCGGCGCACTCCGCTTCGGGGATCGGGAGAGTCGCTCAAGGTATGGCTTCCTCGGTTTCGTTCGTTTCCCGGACTTCGGGGGCGTCGAGAATCGGGATCAGCTCCCCCTCGCCCTGGTGGTAGTCGGTCAGGAAGAGGTTACCCGCGCCAACCGCCATTCCGATCTTCAAGCGAACGATGGCGCGGCGATCGTCGTCCGTCAGATAGAGCTCGGCTTCGCCGCCGTCGCCGAACGCTCCCCCGGTCTGGATGATCGGCCGCAACACGATCGTCTGGAACGTGCCCGCCGGCACCCGGACCTCCTCCCGGCGCAGGACCTCGATGACGACCGGATTGCCGGAGTCCTTGAAATAGCGGTCGAATTCGTACCGCTGACCTACTTCCAGTGGAAGCAGCCGCGCGAAGAACAGGAACGAGACATCGTCCAGAGCACCCTCGAGAAACGGGACATCCGTTTCCTCAGCGCGCGCCGTCCACTCGCCCTCGACGATGTCGTGTCGGTCGTACGTCAAGGCGTCGAGATCGAACGAGTACCGGGTGTCCCGCTTGTAGCTTCCCTCGCTGAGCCGCTGCTCGAACCGGATCGACCCCAGCGGGTGCGGACGAATCCAGCTGACCTGGCGGTCCTGCACCCTGTAGAAGGGCGGACCGCCCCACGCCTCCATGGCCACGCGGTACCCCTCGTGACCGTCGATGGATTCTACCGCCTCCACTTCGATCGAGCCCTCGCCCAGCCGGACGCGGCCCCAGCTCACGGAGAACTCCATGCGCTCCCCGACGGGGAACCTCCACGCCTGGACCGGATCGGCGTCCAGCGAAGTGGATTGGGTCAGGGCGTGCCGTGGCGCGCCGAGCGACAGCAGGACGAGGAGCAGGACGGGACCCGCGAACCCGCGTGGCTTCACGCCTGGCTCTCCACGGGCGTGCGTCGGCGCAAGCGGGGATCGCGCGATGCGCGCAACAGTCCCCACAGGGTGGCGACCGCCCGAAAACGGCTCCCCCGGTAGCGCCGGGAGTAGTCCGTGGCGATGTCCACCTGCGTCGCACTCCGCAAATGCGGCGTGACCGCCGACAGCAGCTCGAGGCTGCACGCCCATCCCTCGTGTCGCAGCAGGACGCCGCCGTCCGGTACGTCCTTGAGGGCCCGTTTGAGGGCGACGAGTCGGTACAGGCGGAAGCCGCAGAATGGATCGTCCACTTCGGAAACCGTGGCCTGTGGCTTCACGATCATCCCGGCCCCGATTCGCGCGAAGCGCACCGCCCGGGGCGCCTCGCGAACGTCCACCGACTTGCCGGCCACCAGGTCGGCTCCGCCCTGGAAACGCCTCAGCATCTCCGGGATCATCTCGGGCCCGTCCGTGAAGTCGGCCTGCATGACGAGTACGGCATCCCGCTTCGGATACCGCGACGCCTTCGCGGCCTCCCGGATCAGCCTCTCGAGAGAAGCCGCGTATCCGCGCCGCGAGGTGTGGCGAAACACCGTGAGCGGCAGGACTCGTCGATACGGTTCGAGCACATCGGCGGTACCGTCCGTCGACGCATCGTCCACGACCAGAATCCGGAAGTCGCGGCCAAGCTCCGCGAACACCTTCCGGATCTTCCACATGAGCACGCCGATGGTGTGCTCTTCGTTATGTACAGGAAGCGTGACGTAAATCACGTCGCGCATCGCTCCTTTCGATATCCAGCGTCCCGCGAATCACCCGATTCGCGAGGCATCTATCGTGTCTGTTACGTCGCACCCCCGCCGTCGTTCCCCGGGGGTCGAGTCTTCCAGCGCCGATGAAACCAGAAATACTGCTCGGGCCGGAGGCGCACCTGCACCTCGAGCCGGGCGACCCAGCGGCGCGTGTACTCGAGTTCTGCGCCCTTGCCGGGGGCAGGTCGCTCGATCGGCTCGAGCACCCACCCGTAGCCCGCTCCGTCTCGCACGGCCGCCCCGAAGAATAGCGGCACGTCCTGCGAGAGCGCGAGGCGGGCCGGTCCCCGGAACGTCGAGGCCTCACGACCCAGGAAGGGCACGAAGACGCCCCTGTCGCCCGCGTCCTGGTCCGCCACGAGGGCCACCGTCTTGCCCTCGCGCAGGGCCTCCGGAATCCTCGTCCTGGCGTCCTGCATGTAGATCGGTTCGACCCCTGCTCGACGCCGGGTCTCCAACATCCGCTCGTTGAACGCCGGGTTCCGCTGTCGCTTGACCACGGCGGCCATCGGGAGACCCGCCGCCGCCAGGTACGCACCGGCGACTTCCCAGTTGCCGATGTGTCCGGTCACGATGATCGCCCCACCGCCACCGGTGACCTCGCGATGCAGCTCGACAGCCTCGCTTCCGCTCGGAAACCGCGGCAGCAGGGACGCACCGCCGCTGCGCCCGAGGCGGGCTATCGCCGCGATTTCCTTGCCGAAGTGCCGATAGCAGGCCCGGGTGGTATCCGCTACCCAGGCCGCGTCACGATCGGGGAAGGCTGCCGCGATCTGCTCCTCCACCACGTCGCGCCGCGTGCCCAGCCTCCATGCGCCGCTGCCCGCAACCAGGCCGAAGCGATCGGCCGGCCCGAGCGGCAATAGGCCGAGGGCAGCCTCCGCCGCACGGGCTGGAACGTATTCGAGCAGGTCCCGCAGCTTCATCGGCCCCCGCGTCCGGGTCCCGAAACCGCCTCGTAAGCCTTTAGCGTCGCCTCCACCATCGCGTCGGCTCCGTGAGCCCTCGCATAGGCACTGGCCTTCTCGCTCGCTTGCGCCCTGCGATCGGGCTCGTCGATGAACCGGCCGATCGCGCTCGCCATGGCGGCGTGGTCGCCGCGACGCACCGGCTCGATTCCCTCGGCTCTCAGCCTGCCATCGCCGCTCGCCGGCATGACCACCGGCACACCCGCCCACATCGCCTCCAGGCACCCGGTCGACAGCTCCTCGCGGAGGGAGGGCATGACGAACAGGTCGATGTCGGCCAGCGATGAGCGCGCGCCTTCCACGAAACCGGGCAGACATACCCATCCTTCCAGGTCGAGCTTGTCGATCAGGCTCTCGAGCCGGCCGCGTTCCGGTCCGTCCCCGAAGATCGCGAATCTCGCGTTCGGATAGTCCCTCACCACCAGCGATGCGGCGCGAATCAGTGTCGCGTGGTCCCTGTCGGGCCCGAGAGCCGCCAGGGATGCGATCAGGAACTGATCCGCTGTCGCGCCCGCGGCCTCGCGCAGAACCCTTTTCTTCTGCTCTTCGAGGCCCTCCGCATCGACGCCCTCCGGCACGACGTAGATTCGCGCGCGTTCCACGCCGGCGGCGATCAGCGCATCGCGGGCCGACTCGGAGACGGCCAGGATGAGATGGGCGCGACGCCACTTCCACGCGGAACGGGTCGGTGCCACCGTCCGGCGCGTCGCGACGACACGGCTCCCGGATCCTTCCAGGGCTGCCAGGTAGGTCATCAGTCGAAGGGCGTGGGTGTCGTGCACGTGTACCACGTCCCAGCGCCGGCGCGCATGCCGGGCCAGCGTCCGCAGCGCGCGGGGATCCGCGCCCACGGACCACGGGAGCGAAATCACCGGTATTCCCATATCCCGGCTCGAGCGCTCGAGCCGCGATCGCTCGAGCGTAGCCACGGTCTGTCGTACGTGGGGAACGCGGCGAAGCCCGTCCACCAGCAGGCCAACCTGGTTTCTCGTGAGCCGCCATTCGTGGCCCGACTCGACGTGGAGAACTCGGAGCGGCGGACGGGTCAAGATGGACTCGGCGCGGATACGTTCGTCATGCGCGGCAAGGTAAGCCCCGGCAGGCTGCACGAGAAGGGTCGTCGCGCGGCCGACGCGTTCGTGTCATCTTCCGTCATGGGCGTTCAGCTTCCTGAATGGATGGCCGGCGAGTACACGGTGATTCGAGCCGACCGCACGACCGCGATGGTGCGAAACGACTTCGTCGATTCGTTCCAGCGGCACAGGCTCGTGAACTGCCCCCACGCTCCGGTCCTTTCCCTGCCCGAGACGGACGACGACGACGAGGGCCCGCTCATCGGTGGGCGCGGCGGGATTCGGGTCGTTGAGGCCGGTTCGCTCGGAGAGGCTGTCGTACGACCGTACCGGCGGGGTGGACTCGTGGAGAAGGTCAACCGCCACCGCTATTTCGTGGGAGACCGGGCGTTCTCGGAGCTGGTGGCGACGCATCTCCTGCACAGACGCGGGGCGCCCGTTCCCGAAGTACTCGCCGCCGTTCAGTCGGCCCTGAGGCCGGGATACCGGGCCTGCCTCGTGACGCGCCGCATCCCGAACGCGCCACCCGCCGCCCTGCTCCTGGCGGCCGTTCCGGGATCCACCGTGGCCCGGATACTCGATTCGATGGGGCGGGCGGTTCGACTCCTCCACGAATCGGGCGGCGTTCACGCAGATCTGAACGCGCACAACATCCTGGTGTCCGAAGATGGAGAGGGACCCGCGTTCGTGATCGACCTGGACCGGGTGACCCTGACCTCGTGTCCTGCCCCCGAGAGGCGCACCCGCAGAGCCCTGCTCCGCCTGCGACGTTCGTTTGCGAAGCTGGATCTGGACCAGGCGCTGCGGGATTGGGACCGGCTGGAGCAGGGGTTCTCCGCCCCCCCTGAGCCACCGCCTGCCGCTTAGGTAGGGTCGGGCTCAACCACCGGCGGCGCTGGCGACGCGAATTGCAGATCGCTGAGGCGACGGTATAGCCCGCCAGCCGCGTGCAGTTCGTCGTGCGTCCCCGACTCGACCAGCCGTCCGTCTTCCAGGGCCAGGATCCGGTCGGCACCGCTGATCGTCGAAAGTCTGTGCGCGATTACGAACACGGTTCGGCCTCTGAGCAGGCGGTTGAGCGCCGCCTGGATCAGCTGCTCGGATTCCGTGTCCAGGGACGACGTCGCTTCGTCGAGGATCAGGAGAGGCGGATCGCGGAGGATGGCCCGGGCGATGCCCACGCGCTGACGCTGTCCTCCTGACAGACGCACCCCGCGGTCCCCCAGCAACGTGTCGACGCCATTCGGCAGGTCGCGGATGAACTCCTCGGCATTGGCCGCCCGGATCGCCGCCCAGATGTCGTCTTCGTCCCGCTCTTCGCCGTAACTGATGTTGGCCCTGACCGTGTCGTGGAAGATCACGGTCTCCTGGCTCACGACACCGAACAGCGATCGGAGGGACCCGAGCGGGAAGTCCTTCAGGTCCCGGCCGTCCATCGTGATTCGACCACCCGTCGGATCGATGAACCGGGGAAGAAGGTCTACGAGGGTGCTCTTCCCGGCGCCGGACGGACCCACCAGCGCCACGACCTCGCCGGGTCGGGCCTCGAAATCGATGCCCCGCAGCACGGGACGTCCGGGCTCGTACTCGAAGTCCACGTCGTGGAACCGAATCGATTCACGCGGGGCGTCCATCGGCTCTTCGCCGGGCTCACGGCGGGGCTCGGCCTGCGAATCCAGCACCTCGAAGAACCTCTCGGCCGCCGCGATCGAAAGCTGCATCTTGGCGGGAAACTGGGCCAGCGCCTTGACCGGAGACACGAGGCGGACGGCCATCGTGACGAAAGAGATGAACACAGCCGCCGACAGCGTGCCGGTGCCGAGAACCATGTTGGCGCCAATCCAGATCAGGACCAGCGCGATCAGGGATGAAAGGGTCTCCGAGATGGGGCCCGCGGCCTGGCTGAGCGCGTTGGCCCGCACCATTCGACGGGCGTAGCGCCGCGAGCTCTCGCTGAATCGAATGCGCTCGTGCTCTTCGGCCCCGAAGGACTTCACGAGCCGAATGCCGCTCATGGTTTCCTGGGCCACCGACACGAGTTCGCCCCGCTGCTGGAACGCCTTGCCGTAGCTGCCCTTCAAGCGTCGGAGGATCGGGCTCAGACCCACCGCCACCAGCGGTCCGGTGACCAGCGCCACCAGCGTGAGCTGCCACGACATGAGCAGAAGGAAGACCACGTAGGTCACGGCCGTCACCGCCTGCCGCAGGACGTCCGTGAGAGCGAAGGTGATGACCGTGCGGGCCTCGCGCGTGTCGTTCAACACCCGAGTGATCAGCTGCCCTACCTTCATCCGGCCGAAGAAGGACAGGGGCAGGTACTGCAGGTGCCCGTACACGTCGTCCCGGATGTGCCGCTCGACGTGCTCCTGCACGTACACCGTGAGCAGGCGGGCGCCGTACAGCGCGAGGTTCTTGATGCCCAGGGCCGCGAGCACCAGCAGGCACACGTTGCGCAGTGCGTCCAGCGGGTCCCCGGAGCGAATCCAGGATCCGAACCAGCCATCGAGCAGAACCTCGAGGCTGCTCATGTCCGCGCCGCCCAGGATCTCGATCCCGAACAGCGACTGCAGGAACGGGATCAGGAGCACCAGTGTGAACGCGTCGAGGCCCGCGGAGACGACCATCAAGACGATGGCCCCGATAAGCAGACCGACGAACGGGCCCACGTAACGGAACAGGCGGGCGTAGGAGGACCACATGGCGGGCGTCCTCAGGATCTCGGAGTGAGGAGGGCCACCGGAAGGACCATCTCTTCCGGGCTCACGCCGCCGTGCAGGAAGCTGTCGCGGTACCGGCCCTGGTACTCGCGAAGCTTCGTGGGATAGACGAAGAAGTAGTCCTCGCGGCACATCATGTAGGTCGAGTGGAAGCCCCGGGGCGGCAGGCGCAGGGCCTCCGGGTCCGTCACGGACAGCACGCCCGCTTTGTTGTCCACCCGCATGTCCCGGCCGAACTTGTAGCGCAGGTTGGCCGTGGCATCGCGGTGAGCATAGATCGTGAGCGGGCGGTTGCAGTGCACCGATCCGTGATCGGTCGTCAGCAGCACCGGCACGCCACGTTTCGCCGCTTCTCTGAGGGCGCCGAAAGCCGCCGACCGCTCGAACCACGCGTAGGTCAGCGACCGCAGGGCCGGCGCATCACGCGCCACCTCCCAGATCAACCTCGATTCGCTCCTGCCGTGCGTGAGCAGGTCGACGAACCCGAACACCAGGGCCGTCGCCGAAGACCCGGACAGGTAGCCGCCCAGTCTCTGCAACATTGCATTGCCCTGGTCGGCGGAGAACACCTTCTCGTAGTGCGTTCGCACCCCGGGACCGACCAGTTCTTCGATGTGAGACGCGAACAGTTC
>JAMJQV010000316.1 GCA_023554435.1 Gemmatimonadota bacterium
CGCCTTCGGCGATGCCCGCCTCGATGTACGACAGCACCCGTTCGTGCTGTCCCTTCGATACGATGGCCCCGAGACGGGTCTTCGGATGGTTTGGGTCGCCTACCGTCATTCCGGCGGCCTTCGAGGCGAGCTGCTCCATGAACTCGTCCTTGATCGAGGCCTCGACGAACAGACGGGAACCGGCCGCGCACACCTCGCCCTTGCCATAGAAGATCCCGGTGATCGCCCCGCGGACCGCGGCTTTCAGGTCGGCGTCCGCGAACACCACGTTGGGCGACTTCCCGCCCAGCTCGAGGGATACCTTCTTCAGGCTCTCCGCAGCCGTCCTCATCACGATGCGCCCGGTCTCCGTCGAACCGGTGAACGCGATCTTGTCGATCCCCGGGTGTTCGACCATGGCCTGTCCGGTCACCGGACCCCGCCCGGGGATCACGTTCACGATCCCCGGGGGAAAACCAGCCTCGAGGGCCAGCTCTCCGAGGAGTAGTGCCGTGAGGGGCGTCTCCTCGGCCGGCTTCAGGATCACGGCGTTTCCACACGCCAGGGCCGGGGCCAGTTTCCAGGATGCGATGTTGAGGGGGAAATTCCACGGAATGATCGCACCGATGACGCCCAGCGGCTCGCGGAGCGTGTAGTTGAGGAACGGTCCCGAAACGGGGATCACATCTCCCGCCAGCTTGTCGGCCCAGCCCGCGAAATACCGGAAGTTGGACACCACGAAGGGAAGGTCGACCCGAGCCGACTCGAACGCGGGCTTACCGTTGTCCCGGGTCTCCAGTTCGGCAATGAACTCGAGGTTCTCCTCCACCAGGTCGGCCAGACGCCAGAGCAGCGCCGCACGTCGGTGCGGATCGAGGTCTCTCCAGGCCGGCTCCTCGAAAGCGTCTCGCGCCGAGCGAACGGCGGCATCCACCTCCGCCGCGCCGGCCTCCTCCACCTCCGCGATCACCTCTTCGGTGGCCGGATTCACGGTGGCGAAGCGGTCGCTCCCGTCCACCCACTCACCGCCGATCAAGAGCTTAGTCCGTAGATCCATGACTTCCTTTCGGGGGGATCCGACGTTTACGGATGGCGAACCACCCCGACCCGGCGTCGTCGGCCGGGTCGGGACCGGCGGGTTCGATCAGGTACCCGTGAACTCGGGCCGTCGCTTCTCGATGTACGCGTCGAGTCCTTCGCGGGCATCCGAGCCCTGGAACAACAGCTGCTGAAGTTCACGCTCGATGGCCAGGCCCTCGGAGAACGGAACTTCCACACCGCTGCATACCGCTCGCTTGATGCGTCCCACGGCCCGGGAGGCCTTGTTGGGCGGTACGAACTGGCGCGCGTAGTCCATCACCGCCTCGAAGAAACCCTCGTCCTCGTAGATCTTGTTGATGAGGCCCATCTGCAGCGCTTCCTCGAACCCGAACGTCCCGCCCTCGACCATCAGCTCGATGGCTTTGGACTTACCGAGCAGGCGTCCAAGCCGCTGGGTTCCGCCGGTGCCCGGAAGGACGCCGAGATTCACCTCGGGCAGGCCGATCTTCCCACCGCCCGACTTCGCGATCCGGATGTCGCAAGCCATCGCGATCTCGAGGCCTCCGCCGACCGTGTGCCCGTTGAGGGCCCCGATCACCAGTTTCGGAGTCTGCTCGAGCCGGTTCAGGGTCTCGTTGGCGTGCAGGCAGAAGTAGTACTTGAAGTACGGGTCCGAGGTCTGGAGCATGCTGATGTTCGCGCCCGCGCTGAAGAACTTGTCTCCCGCGCCCCGGAGCACGATGACGTGTACCGATTCGTCGAACCGGGCGGCGACGATCGCCTCGTCCATCTCTCGCATCATCTCGTGCGTATACGTGTTCGCGGGCGGGTCGACCATCGTGATGACCCCTACGCCATCGACCACCTCATACTGGATCAACTTGTCCGTCATGTCGAGCGTCTCTCCGTTCAGTGGATGCCGTGAGCCTTGCAGCCTCCCAAACTAGCGAGAAGGGTAGCGCAGCCACAATCGGAACGGCTCAGCTCGCCATTCCCCTGGACTCGACGTCTTGGTAAGCGTCGGCGCCTGCGCTAGTTTCCATCGCATGAACAGCCACCGGGGTTTGCGCGTGCCCATTCGACTCGCGGCCCTCGCTGCGATGCTCGCCGCGATCGCTCCCATTCTCAGGGGACAGGAGCGCGGAGCCGTGTACCGGGTTCCCGTGACCGGCACGGTGGAGATGGGCCTCGCCCCCTTCGTGTCCCGCTCGCTCGACGAGGCGGCTGCGGCGGGAGCTGCAGCCGTAATCCTCGACATCGACACGCCGGGCGGACGCATCGATGCGGCGTGGGAGATCATCGACGCCGTTCGCGATGCCAGCTTGCCAGTCCACGCCTATGTGAATCGGCGTGCCCTGTCCGCCGGTGCGATGATCGCGCTCTCGGCCGACCGCCTGTACATGCGCCCCGGCTCCACCATCGGAGCCGCTACGCCGGTAGTGGGCGAGGGCCAGCGCGCGTCCGAGAAGATGGTGAGCGCCATGCGATCGGAATTCCGGGCCCTGGCCGAGGAGCGGGGCTTCGATCCGGCGATCGCCGAGGCCATGGTCGATGAGAACGTGGCCGTCGAGGGTATTTCTGAGGCAGGGCGGCTGCTGACGTTGACGACTTCGGAAGCCGTCGATCTGGGTGTGGCGACGGGGGTCATGGACGACTGGCCCGCCCTCGTCGCGGCCGTGGGTCTCGGGGGCGCTCCGGTACGGGAAATGAGCCCGAACTGGGCTGAGCGTATCGTACGGCTGCTCACCAACCCGTTGCTGGCGCCGCTGCTGCTGAGCCTTGGCTTCATGGGGCTCGTCATAGAGATTCGCACTCCGACGTTCGGGTTGGCTGGCGCGGTAGGCCTTCTTTGCCTGACCGCTTTCTTCGGCGCGCGATTCGTCGTGCACCTGGCGGGCATGTAAGAGGCAATCCTGCTTGCGGCAGGGGCCGGCCTGATCGCGCTCGAGGTGTTCGTGATTCCCGGATTCGGTGTGGCCGGGCTCGCCGGCGGTGTGACCGTAATGACCGCCCTCATGTTGAGCATGCTAGGGAGTTATCCGACCGTGTCAGAAGTGATCAGCGCATTAGGGATCATCGCGGTATCGATTCTGGTGGTCGGCGCGTTGGCATATGCCGTCCTCAGACACCTGCCCTTCAGCCGCGCGATGTCGGGCGTGTTGCTCGACCGGGCGACCACGCAGGAGGCCGGTTACCTGTCGGCCCCCGATCGGCCCGACCTCGAGGGACGCATCGGCGAGGCCGTTACCGATCTGCGGCCGTCGGGAACCGTCTCGATCGACGGCGAGCGGCTCGACGTGGTGACCGAGGGCCCGTGGGTGGAGAAGGGGGAGGCCGTCGTCGTACTGCGGGCCGAGAGCTACCGGCACGTGGTTCGGAAGGCAGAGCCCGACGATGAAGGAGCCGAGCCCCTGCACGACGGCGAGCTCGCCTGACGCAACGGCCCGCCGCTGCGATGAATCGCGGCTCTGACGGGTAGGTAACACGTGGACAGACAACTGACACTGGCCCGGTTCCACGACTCGACGGGCCATGAATAACGGGAGATGATGCTATGAATGAGACCACGGCCGTGGGGGCGATCCTCGCCGTATTCCTCGGGTTCGTCCTCATTATGGTGATCACGGGGGCGGTGCCGGTCCGCCTGTGGATCGTGGCCTTCGCAAGCGGCGTCCGCGTCGGATTGGGCAGCCTGGTCGGGATGAGGCTGAGGAAGGTGAATCCTGCCGGTATCATCCGTCCCCTCATCGCGGCAACGAAGGCGGGCGTGAGCCTG
>JAMJQV010000039.1 GCA_023554435.1 Gemmatimonadota bacterium
CAACGTTCAGTACGCCCGCGACCTCTACTCGAACCAGCCGATTTCGTCTCCGGGCGTCTGGAACATGACCGACTACCGTTCGCTCGAGGGCTTCGTCTACGCCATCTCGCCCTTCAACTTCACGTCGATCGGTGGGAATCTCCCAACCGCGCCGGCGCTGATGGGGAACGTGGCGATCTGGAAGCCGGCCCGGACCTCTCTGTTCAGTTCGTACTACCTGATGCGTCTGCTGCAGGAGGCCGGCCTTCCGCCGGGCGTCATCAACTTCCTGCCCGGGAATTCAGGCCAGATTACGGACAAGCTCGTGGCGAGCCCGCACCTCGCGGGGATCCACTTCACCGGATCGACCGAGATCTTCCAGTTGCTGTGGAAGAAGGTGGCCGAGAACCTGGAGAACTACCGTTCGTATCCCCGTATCGTGGGTGAGACCGGCGGTAAGGACTTCATCGTTGCGCACGCCTCGTCGGATCCGGATGCGGTCGCCACGGCCATGGTGCGCGGAGCCTTCGAGTACCAGGGCCAGAAGTGCAGCGCCGCCTCGCGCGCCTACGTGCCGGAGTCCCTGTGGCCCCGGGTGAAGGAGGTCGTCGGATCCCAGCTCGCCGAGATGACGATGGGCGATCCGAGGGACTTCGAGAACTTCGTGTGCGCCGTGATCGACGGGTCCGCGTACGGGGACATCACGGGGTACATCGAGCACGCGAAGTCGGCTCCGGGTGCGGAAATCCTGTTCGGTGGCGGCTACTCGGACGAAAAGGGCTACTTCATCGAGCCCACCGTCGTGCTCGCATCGGACCCCAGGTTCAAGACGATGTGCGAGGAGATCTTCGGGCCGGTGCTGACCGTGCACGTGTACCCGGATGACCAGTGGTCGGAGACGCTGGACCTGGTGGACAGCACTTCGCCGTATGCCCTCACGGGCGCCGTGTTCTCGCGCGATCGAGCCAAGACGCGGGAGGCCATGGCCACGCTTCGCGGCGCGGCCGGGAACTTCTACATCAACGACAAGCCGACTGGAGCCGTCGTCGGGCAACAGCCGTTTGGTGGCGCACGTGCCAGCGGAATCAACGACAAGGCCGGCTCCTTCCTGAACCTCGTGCGCTGGGTGTCGCCGCGCTCGATCAAGGAGACCTTCGTTCCGCCCACGGACTTCAAGTATCCGTTCATGAAGACGGGTATGGGCGACTCGATGGAGGACCTGAGCCAGAAGCTCGGCGAGCAGATGGGTGAGATTCGCGAGCACCTGGGCGTGCTGGGCGGTTCGCTGCGGGAGAAGTTCGGCAGCGTGGTCGAGAAGGCGAAGGCCGATGAGGCCGCTGCCGACGGCGAGGACGCTCCTGAAGCGTAGGCTCAGCCGTTCCGTCGCAGGTGCGAGGGGCCGGTCCGGAAGGTCGGGCCGGCCCTTTGCGTCGTGGCTCCCGGTTGCCGCCCTCGCGGTTGGCATCGCCGTGCTCGCGCCCCTGACGTTGCAGGCGGACGTCGGCCCTCCGGCGCACATGCAGGTCACGGAGAAATCTCCTGGCCTGTTTACCGTGCAATGGCGCGTGCCGAAGGCCCTGCCCGCTCGCGCCGTTCCCGCGCCGACCCTGCCCGAGACCTGTCGCCCGGTTGGTGACCGCAGCGTGGTGGACCAGCCGGGCGCCTGGCTGCTGTCGCGAGACTGGCGGTGCGAAGGCGGGCTGGCCGGCCACGAGCTTGGGATCCTGTATCCGTTCCCGGATCTGTCGCTCACCACCGTGGTGCGGGTGGACCTGCTGTCCGGTGACCGCTTCGCGCACGTGCTCTCGCCCGGGGAAGGAGCCTGGAGGGTGCCCGAGGGCACGGCGCCGCCCGATCGGGTGCGGGGAGCGCAGAGAGCCGTCCTATCGGGTGCCGCGCACGCCGCCGGGAGCTGGATTCATATCGCGTTCGTCCTGATTCTGGCCATCCTGGGAGGCTTTGCGCTCCCCATGCGCCTGGTCACTCTCTTCACGGGTGGACAGCTCGCGGCGGTGCTTCTGGCCTCTGCCCTCGGAACCGGGCTACCGGCCGGTCCGGCCGAGATCGGCCTGGCGTTGGGCGTAGTCCTGCTGGCGCGCGAGTCCCTCCGC
Source organism: Gemmatimonadota bacterium (assembly GCA_023554435.1). Classification (GTDB taxonomy): domain Bacteria; phylum Gemmatimonadota; class Gemmatimonadetes; order Palauibacterales; family Palauibacteraceae; genus Benthicola. Next base: position 2,091 of record JAMJQV010000039.1, read on the forward strand.
TCTCCCGGGGAAAGGCAGAGTCTGAGTGCCCTGGCCGCCGCGGCTGGACTCGTACACGGGTTGGGTCTGGCGGCCCTCCTGGCGGAAGACCTGGGCGTCGAAGCGGGCCTGGGGTCGCAACTCGTGGCCGTTCTCGGAATGGACGCCGTGCACATCGTCGGAGTGGGGCTGTCCGTTTTCATCCTCGGGCGGATCGCCCGGCTGCCTGGATCCCGGATGCCGGGGCGGCTGGCCTATGCGGCGGGCATCGCGGGCATGGCGTTCGCCTTCTCCGTGGCGGCGGCCGGACAGGGCGCGAACGCTCCGGAGGCGGGGGCGGACTCGATCCCGGGGCAGGAATCCGCAACAGGCGCTGCCACCGGTCCGGCAGCGTCCCAGAGGCTCGCGCCCTCTTCCCCGGACGCGACGATTCAGAGCTTCCTCGCGGTCGAGCCGTTCGAGATACGGCACGAGGTGATGCTCCGAGTGGGTGGACTGTCCGCGGTGCTCGGCCTCGGTTCCGAGCCGGTCCTGGACATCGAGAGCCAGGGGTCGGTGGCCGACAGCCTGGTGCGGATGGTATTCCGGTCGACCACGGTGATCGTGGATGGCGCCGCGGTGGATCCACTGCTCCGACGTGCCGACTTCATGACGGTCGATCCGACGGGGGCTCTGCCGCGGACGAACCCGGTGCCCGAAGACGTGGCGACGGCGGTGGTGGGAGTGGTCGTCGCCTACCCGACCCCGGGAATGCCGGAGGAGGTACGGCTGGCCTGGGACCCGTTTCCGGAGACGGTGACCATCGTTCCAGCGACGGTGATCGACCCCGAGAACACGTCGTCGACGTTGCTGTCGCCCCCGGCTGCCTCGGTAGTCTGGGAGAACGCGCTCATCGAAGACCCGATCCCGAGCGTATCTGCCGTAGCCGTCGAGCCGACCCGGATTCCGATTCCGTGGCTGTCCCTGCCGCTCATTCTCCTCGCCGGCGTGTTGCTCGTGAAGGGGCTTCGGGGCGATCGCCCCGGGCCCTCGATCGTGGTGGCTCGAATGGCGCTGGCGGCTGCCCTGGTGGTAGGCCCGGTGGTCCAGAGTGCCGTTGCGGTTCCCTGCTCAGCCGGCCGCGTTCCCTCCGAGCGACAGGCCCGCCGCATACTGTCCGGCCTGTTGCCCAACGTGTATCGGGCGCTGGAGTACCGGCAGGAGGAGGCCATCTACGATCGCTTGGCGGTGAGCGTGACCGGAGAGACGCTGACCGCCGTGTACCTCGAGCAGCGCCGCGCGCTCGAGATGGAGGAGCGAGGCGGCGCACAGGCGCGCGTGGAGACCGTGGAGGTGCAGCAGGCTTCGGATATCGTGCGCTCCGACGCCGGCTTCTCGGCACGTGGCCAGTGGACCGTGGGAGGCATGGTGACACATTTCGGACACAGGCACTTCCGTCAGAATCGCTACGACGCCCGGGTGGGCATCGTGCCCGTCGAAGGAACGTGGAAGATCCGTTCGATTGAAGTCCTCGAGCAGGAGCGGTTGAGATGAAGTGGATCCGTGAGCCCCTCGTTCATTTTGCGATCCTGGGCGCCGTCCTGTTCCTTGCCTATGCGGTGGCCAGCGACCTGTTCGCCGAGGACCAGGCCCGCAGGATCGTCATCGACGAAGCCGCGATCGAGGTGCTCGCCGATGGATGGCAGCGTCAGTGGCAGCGTCCCCCGACCGCTGACGAGCTACGTGCGCTTGTCGACTCGCGCGTCCGCGAGGAGGTGCTGTACAGGGAGGCCCAGGCCATGGGTCTCGACGTCAACGACATCGTCGTCCGGCGGCGGATGGTACAGAAGATGGAGCTGCTGTCGCAGGACCTGGCTCTCCTGGCCGATCCGACGGACGCGGAGCTGCGGGCGTTCTTCGCCGAGAACCCCGATGACTACCAGGTGCCGCCACGGATCAGCTTCAGTCACGTATACTTCAACATCGACCAGCGGGGCGCGGCCGCACAGGACGATGCGATCCGCGTCCTCGAGGCGCTGCGATCCGCCGACCCCCCGCCCGTGAGCGCTCCCGAGCTCGGCGACCGGTTCATGCTTCCGTACGACTATCGGTTGCAGGCTCCGTCCGAGATCCAGCGGTCTTTCGGAAGCGGCTTCGCGGCGGACCTCGAGATGCTCGAGGTGGGCTGGCACGGGCCGATCGGATCCGGCTACGGGCTCCACCTGGTGCATATCACCGAGCGAGTGGAGAGCCGCGTCCCGGAATACGAGGAGATCCGCGACCGCCTGGTCAACGACTTCAACCGGGTGCGACGCGATCGGGCGAACGAGGCCCTGTATGAAGGCCTCAGCGAGGGGTACGAGATCGAGATCGACGACGCGGCCCTCGAGGCCCGTGCGCTACAGACGCAAGGGTCGTAAGCGCCGGCCCATTCATCGCATTCACAGGCTTGCTACGCCCCCTGGGAGTCGTAGTTTGCCCTGTCCTTCGTGTCCATCTCCTGCAGGGGAACGCTCCATGCGATATCACTCCGTGAGGTCCTCGATCCTGTTGCTCGCGTGCCTGGCCCTCGCGGCCCCTGCTGTCGCCCAGGACTTCGGCAACGCCGAGCAGTTCGCCGCAGGTTCGCTGAAGAACAAGGAGTACTCGCCGTACGCCGGGCGGGGCTTTCCGACCCAGGTGTTCTGGGGAGACACCCACCTCCACACAAACCTCTCGGTGGACGCCGGAATGTTCGGGAACCGGCTCGGACTGGATGAGGCGTACCGGTTCACGAAGGGCGAAGAAGTCGTTTCCTCGACCGGCGTGCGGGCGAAGCTGTCCCGGCCGCTCG
>JAMJQV010000317.1 GCA_023554435.1 Gemmatimonadota bacterium
GCCACGCGAGAGCATCTTCGGGAGATCCATTCCTGTGAGCCGACGCAGGTTCTTCAGCCGGGAGGCCGTGTTCCTGGCAGCAGCGCTGACGGCGCTGTCAGCCGGGTGTGCGAGCGCCCCTGGCGCCCGACCCAACCTGGACGCGACCCTCTGGGTTCAGACGGCCGCGGAATACGACGCCGTTGCTCGCTCCGTGTACGTGGCGGCGCTCAGCGAACTGCCCGCGCTGCTCGCCGACTCCGCCCGAAGCGCGGTGCTGGAGCAAGTCGGGGACTTCTCGGCACTACCCCCCGCGGTGATCCTGGATGTCGACGAGACGGTCCTGGACAACTCGCCCTACCAGGCCCGGCTTCTTGTCTCCGGCGACTCGTACAGCAGCGATTCATGGGCCGCCTGGGTGGACGAGCGCATTGCGGAGCCCGTTCCAGGCGCGCTGGAGTTCACTACCGGAGCAGAGGCGCTGGGGATCACGGTGTTCTACGTGACGAACCGGCGTGCCCACCAGGAACAGGCCACGCGAGACAACCTGGAGTCACTCGGCTTCCCGCTGCGCAGCGACATCGATGTCATTCTCACGCGCGGAGAGCAGCCGGATTGGGGTCGGCCCAAGAGCGGCAGAAGACGGGTCGTAGCGGGTAGCCACCGTGTTCTGATGCTGGTGGGAGATGATCTGAATGATTTTGTAGATGTGGAGGGCCTGACGGTCGGCGGACGAGACGAGGTCGCACGGCGCCACACCGGGTACTGGGGCCACCGGTGGCGCATGCTGCCGAACCCCACCTACGGTTCCTGGGAGCGAGCGCTGTTCGATTCGGACTATGGGCTGGACACGTCGGAGCGAACCGACCGGAAGGCGGAACACCTTGAACCGAGAGGTGAGAACCATGAATAGGACTCTGGCGGGACTGTTGGTCGTCCTGCTTTTCGGACTCACGGCCTGTGGAGGCGGTGAGACGGACGAGATGCCCGCGGTCGACACGGAAGCCGCCCTGCGCGCAGCACGCGCGGACTCCGTGGCCCAGGCAGCCGAGATGTACCAACCAGCCGTCTTCGACACGCTGACATGGGAAAGCGACAACGCGCGTTGGGAGCGAGGCGGGGTGGTGTGGGCCTTCACCTGCCAGAGATGTCATGGAGCGGATGGAGCGGGGAAGGGCGAAGACGCTGTGACGTTCGACATCGAGGTGCCGGACCTGACGGCCGCCGACTGGCCTTACGCGGACGATCTGCCGGCAATCCGCGAACGCATCTTCGTCGGACACGAGACCGAGATGCCGAGTATGGGCCTGATCGGTCTCGCATACTCGGATGTGGACGCGTCGGCTCACTACATCAACGACCTCCTCCGCTCCAGCGAGTAGTCTCGGCGGCTGACCGTGGTGTCGGGAAAAGGGGGGCGACCTACAAGGCTCGTCCCCCTTTCTGTATTATGGTGTGGGACGGTCACGACGAGCCCGCTACACGAGAAGAACAGGGAGGACGCATGAGGATACGCGAAGTACTGGATCGCAAGGGAGGCTCGGTGGTCACCATTGAGCCTGACCGAACCGTGCACGACGCGATGCGCATCCTCGTTGAGAACAACATCGGTTCGGTCATCGTCACTCATGATGGGAGCACCGTCGGCATCCTGACGGAGCGAGACGTGTTGCGCCTCGGCGCCGAGGCCCCCGAGGCCCTGTCGACGACCCTGGTTGGCGAGGCCATGACCAGAGAACTCGTGGTCGGAGTGGCCGAGGACCTGGTGGAATACGCCGCCGGCGTGATGACCTCGAACCGGATTCGGCACCTCCCCATAGTGGATGGGGAGCGACTTACGGGGGTCCTGTCCATCGGGGACGTCGTCAACGCGTTGAAGCAGGAAAAGGAAGTCGAGAATCGGTACTTGCGCGACTACATCCAGGGGGCGGTCCGCTAGCGATCAGAGCCGCGGCATCAACTCAGCTCTGTGAACCGATACACGATGTAGCTCTTACCGGGCGGGACATCCACGTCGACGTACCCGGACTCGACGAGCTTCTTCAGTTCGGCTTCCACTTCGCTGAAAGTCGCGCCCGTCGCGGCCACCCCGTCGGTGACGGAGATCGCTCCCCCATGAGTCACCGCCGCATCCAGAAGCTGATGACGAAGAGGCTTGCCGACGCTGACGGGCGCCGGGGTCATCTGGCTCATCAGCTGGCCCACGACGCGAGGGTGAGGCAGGTACCCCTCCCGGATGTTCGCATCCTGAACCAGGGACTTCATCCGAAACAGGTCGACGAACTGCCCGATTCCGAAGAGTCCGAACGTCAGCAGATACAGGATCCCGGTGCCATACCTGCCGAGATAGATCCGGTGTATGCCGGCAAGCCCTACGAATGCGAGGCACCAGAGGGCATACCCGAGCCCTTCCCGGTATGACCCCTCGCCGGACTGGGAGACCAGATCGTTCACTTCCGTCTCTCTTTACGGTGTATAGTCACTGCTTTCACTGCCACCCTAGTACGCGCCGTGGACGCTCGAGGTTTCGCAGTGAAAGCTAACCCTGCCACCCCTCGCCGGCCATTGAGCAGAGCCACTCGGAGAATCGACTCAGGCGGACGTTCGGAAAAGAAGAATGTCGCCGTCTCTGACCTCGTAGTCCTTGCCCTCGGCCCGTATGAGGCCCTTCTCCCTCGCGACCTTGTACGACCCGATGTCACGGAAGTCATCGAACGCGATGGTCTCCGCCCGAATGAAGCACCGCTCGAAGTCCGTGTGTACCCGGCCAGCGGCCTCTGGCGCCAGCGCCCCGGACCGTAGAGTCCACGCCCTGACTTCGGTGTCTCCGATCGTGAAGAACGTCTGCAGGCCCAGGAGTCGGAATCCGGCCCGGACGAGTCGGGCCAGGCCACTCTCGGCCATACCGTGCTCGGAGAGGAACTCGCCCCTCTCCTCAGGTTCAAGAGCCAGCAGCTCCGCCTCGAGGCTGGCGCACACTTCGACGACTTCAGCCTCCGGATCGTAGGTCGCCACCGCATCTCTGAGCTTCAGCGTATGCGGGGATCCCAACTCCAGCTCGTGCTCATCCACGTTGGCGACGTAGAGGACCGGTTTCCGGGTGAGCAGGCCCAGCGACCGAATGAGCCGGTCCTCCTCGGCGTTCATCTCCACCCGACGGGCGGGAGTACCGGCATCCAGCGCGTCCCGGAGACGCCGCAAGGCTCTGGCGAACAGAGCCCCCTCCTTGTCCCCACTGCGCTCCCTTCGCTCAGCCTTGTCCAGAGCCCTGAGGACCATCTCGAGGTCCGACAGCTCCAGCTCCAGCTCCACCACTTCGCGGTCCGCGCTCGGGTTCTCGAGGTCGCCGGTCGCGACCACCGCGGGATCGTCGAAGCAGCGAACGACGTGCGCGATCGCGTCCACCTCTCGAATGTGCTGGAGGAACTTGTTGCCCAGACCCTCCCCTCGCGACGCTCCGGCCACCAGCCCGGCAATGTCCACGAACTCGACCACGTTGGGGACGACTCGCGGGGGTTTGACGATCTCAGCCAGGATGCCGAGTCGCCGATCGGGTACCTCCACGACTCCGACATTCGGGTCGATCGTGCAGAACGGGTAGTTTTCGGCCGGGACGGCGACCGAGGTCAGCGCTTGGAACAGGGTGGACTTGCCGACGTTGGGTAGCCCTACGATGCCAATCGATAGCTTCGACATATATGGTCAGTGACGCCTATTCATATGACTCGCCAGGAAGTCTCCGGCCCCGGGAACGGCAGCGGCCGTTGGATCGAGCCGAAGATAGCACCGGGAGTCGGAAGGGGAAGTGCTTGCCGCATCGCCCGACTCGACTACATTGTCGTGCGCTGTACCATGGTGGGCGTAGCTCAGGCGGTTAGAGCGCCAGGTTGTGGCCCTGGAGGTCGCGGGTTCGAATCCCGTCGCTCACCCTGTCAGGATAGGCGAACCGGTCGCCGGGATTCGAGACTATCGCCTCGGGGTCGCGGGTAGTCCGCTCGCCCGGCTCGAGGAATGTCTCGCTTCGCTCGACGGCGAATCCCGTCGCTCACCCTTTCTTCCGCGCGGTATAGGGCTGCTGGGCTCGCAGGTTGCGCGTGTTGCCGCGGCCGCGTCGTGACACGGTCGCGGTGTGGCCGGCCACGATGGTTCCGCTCACCCTCCAACCACAACCAAACCCGGAAGGCGAATGCGCGCAGCTCGAACCCCGGCTCGTACAGTCCTCATGGTCCTCATCCTCTCCATATGTGCGTGCGGTGGAGACGACTCCTCGGCACCCGGCGAAGAGACCCCGTACATCGTTGGCTCCTACCAGGGGGCCTGGCATTCCATACTCGCCTACGCTCCTCCCGGAGACGATCAGGACGTCGTCTGTCCGGGAGCGTTGTCCGTCGACTCGCAGGGCCCGAACGGCACGTTCACGGGGGCGTGGACGCAGCGGAGCGCGGGAGAGAACTGCAACGAGGTATCCGGAACGCTGTCCGGAATCGTCAGTCCGGGCGGTGCCGTCACCGTCGTGAGCCTCAGCGTCGATGGCGGGGGCTCGGGAACCACCCTCGAGGAACTGACGGACGGAAACTGTGTGGCCACCCGACGGGATGACGCCTACAGGGGGTCGGCCGACGGCACCGCGTTCGAGATTTCCTATGCAATCAGCGGAGATTGCGGCGCAGGCACGGAGGTCAGTTGGGTCACGGTCTTCTCGGGGACGCTGGGTTCGAGCCCCTCCGAAGCTCCCGTTCCGTGAGAGGTTGAGACAGTCGCCAGGGGCTCGCTGACGAGGGCTTGTGCTTCGATTCACAACTCCGTATAATCGCGGCCGTTCGGCACCCCGAACAGGCTCCGAAACGACCTGACGGGGCAGGGGTTGACACCCCAAAAGCCTTATGGTAGTATACGTGCTCCGCGCGAGACGTGGCGCAGTATCCACGTCCGGGCGGTTGCTTTTTGAAAAGATGGTGTGAGTGGCGTGTGGGCCTCGAGACGCGAGTTTCACTTCTCGCGTTTCTATGAGGAATCAAAGTGAATTTCCGAACGCAGTGATCGACCGAAAGGTCGAAACCAGCGTTCCAGAGTCAAAAGGGTGCTTAGACCGGTTTGACCGGCATAGGTATCCGAGCTCTTTCATAAACCATGGAGAGTTTGATCCTGGCTCAGGACGAACGCTGGCGGCGTGCCTAACACATGCAAGTCGAGCGAGAACGCCTCCTTCGGGAGGTTAGTAAAGCGGCGAACGGGTGAGTAACACGTGAGCGATCTACCCGACGGCGGGGGATAACCCAGGGAAACCTGGGCTAATACCGCATACAGCACCGGCTTGGAAGCCGGATGTGAAAGCTGGCCTCTCGAAGAAGCTGGCACCGTCGGATGAGCTCGCGGCCTATCAGCTTGTTGGTGGGGTAACGGCCTACCAAGGCGATGACGGGTAGCTGGCGTGAGAGCGTGGCCAGCCACACTGGGACTGAGACACGGCCCAGACTCCTACGGGAGGCAGCAGTGGGGAATATTGCGCAATGGGCGAAAGCCTGACGCAGCGACGCCGCGTGGGGGAGGAAGGCCTCAGGGTCGTAAACCCCTGTCAGGTGGGACGAACCACGGATCGGTCAATACCCGGTCCGCCTGACGGTACCACCAGAGGAAGCTCCGGCTAACTCCGTGCCAGCAGCCGCGGTAATACGGAGGGAGCTAGCGTTGTTCGGAATCACTGGGCGTAAAGGGCGCGTAGGCGGTCGGGTAAGTCGAGTGTGAAATTCCGGGGCTCAACCCCGCGAACTGCATTCGATACTGCTCGACTAGAGAGAGGTAGGGGCGAGTGGAATTCCCGGTGTAGCGGTGGAATGCGTAGATATCGGGAAGAACACCGGTGGCGAAG